>LOBW01000006.1 GCA_001516585.1 Thermocladium sp. ECH_B | reverse complement strand
ACTACCTGTGAGTATAATTGTTGGTACTCCTCATCTTGTTTCCTGAGGTCGAGGGCTAGTTGCCTCAGCTCCGTGAGGGTTAATTCCTTCCCATCCCTTTGGTAGAAGTACGTGTCTGCCCATCGTAGGGTGTTATAGACCTCACAAGCCACCTCCAAGGGCCTTTAACGCCCTCAACGTTCGTCGATCGGTGTATGCTCTGAACCTAAACCCCACGATGGGCATCAGAAAAACGGGAACATCAAATATTTAAAGTATTTCCCCCATCCCCGCCATAAATGGCGAGGTTTTCCCCGTGTGTATAAATGATTGCTGCTTCTCTAAGTCAAACACTATCTCGTACATGTCCCCCATGTATTTGAATTTTCCGTTANACTTGCGTCCCATCTTTATTAGCCGCAAGTTGTCGATGGATGTATAGGCAATGGCCTTCTTGAATCCCCTGCTTCTTAATAAGTCAAGAGTATGTCTAAACAATATTGATCCTATTCCCTTNCCTTGGTATTCATCCTTAACCGTTACCGCTATTTCCGCGGTGGATCCATCATCAAGTGGATACGCTTCCGTTATTCCTATTAATTCGCCGTTCTCCACTGCACCAAGTATTATTGGATTACGCTTAAGTAACCTATCTATATATGAATCTATATCCTTCACGGGGCACATGAATCTGCTCTCTATCGATTCCCTGGATAAACTCTCATAGAGTCTCCTTATCTCATCGGCATAATTAGGCCCTAGTTCTATTATTTGCATTGAGCATAATGTGCGGGAACCCTTTTAAATTCTTCCCTTGTATTAGTTAAAGTGCGCTGAACAAGCCTGTTGCAAATAAGGGTTTATTAAGTGAGGCAGAGGGCCCGCAGCAATGAAGCGAGTCATATTTCATGATCTCTTAACCCCAGAGGAGGCCATGAATCGCCTCATGGCTTATATCAAGGTTCTCGACACGGAAGTGGTAAATATTGAGGATTCCTACATGAGGGTCCTGGCCACTGATATATATGCCGGAATCGATGTTCCACCATTCGATAGAGCAACCATGGATGGATACGCCCTAAAGGCTGAGGATACATTCAATGTCGATGAACTTCATCCCACCAAGTTAAGGCTCATCGGGGAAATAAATGCAGGCGATGCGCCACAGCTAGAAGTAACTAATGGCACTGCTGTGGAGATAGCGACTGGGGCACCTCTCCCCCGCGGAGCCAATGCAGTGATACCTGTTGAGTATACTAAGATTGAGGGAAACGACGTGATAATCTATAGGGCTGTTACCCCCACGGAGAACGTTATGTCAGCGGGTTCTGATATAATGATGGGTGAATTAGTGCTTAGGGGATGCACATTGATTAAGGAGAGGGAGGCTGGCGTACTGGCATCAATAGGCATGAAGCGGATCCCAGTCATTCGAAAACCCAAGGTCGCTATAGTGTCAACTGGTAATGAACTCGTCAATGTTGGAAACCCATTGGGTCCAGGAAAGATATATGATGTAAATGCGTATAGCATAGCCCATGCAGTGCGCGAAGCCGGAGGAGTCCCTATCTTCCTTGGAGTGGCAGAGGATGATGAGGAAAAGATACGGAAACTCATAGAGGTTGGAATGGAAATGGACATCGTATTGGTTTCCGGCGGAACATCTGCTGGAGTAGCAGACATAACTTATAAGGTCCTTGACTCAATAGGACCCCCCGGCATAATACTTCATGGGCTTAAGGTAAAGCCGGGAAAACCCACGGTTGCCGCAATTTCATCCAGCGGCAAAATAATAATGGGATTACCGGGGTATCCTAATAGCTCATTAATGATATTTAATCTATTGGTGAAACCAATTCTATCCGCAATGCAATGCTATCCAATAGATGAAACCAAAGTAAAGGCTAGGCTAGCGGCGAAGGCCGAAGGAGCACGTGGGCGCAGGGCATTAACGCCAGTAAGCCTCATAGACACGGGTTCCCAAGTCATTGCATATCCATTGCCGGCGGAGTCCGGGGCAATATCTACGCTTGCCTTTGCGGATGGCTTTATGGAAGTACCTGAGAACGTGGAGTTCCTGGATAAGGGCGATGAAGTCACTGTTACCCTGTTTACGCATGAATATAAACCTGCTAACCTATACTTCGTGGGCAGCCATGACTTAGGAATAGATATAGCAGCGCGGTTGCTTCCAAAGTGGATCACGGTTAAGGTGATAAACGTTGGTTCACTGAATGGATTAATCGCGGCCTCCAATGAAGAGACCGATATAGCTGGCCTTCATCTAATAGATGAGGAAACTGGGGAATATAATTTACCATTCATGCAAAAATATGGCGAGGACAAGGTGGTCATGATTCGAGGATACCAGAGAGAGCAAGGGATAATAATTCAACGTGGGAACCCCAAGGGAATAAAGTCTATTGAGGATTTCTTGAGAAATGACATAGCAATAGTTAACAGGAATAAAGGAGCCGGAACTAGGTTCCTGCTTGATTCACTCCTTAAAAGATTAGCCGAGAAAAATGGGATGCGACTAAGTGACTTAGTTAAAGGGATAAATGGGTACTATTATGAGGTCAAAACACACACAGCGGTCGCCGCAGCCATACATCAAGGCAAGGCCGATGCTGGGATCGGCATAAGAGCCGCAGCGCATATGTATGGATTGGATTTCATTCCATTATCCATGGAACATTACGACTTTGCAGTACCTAGATCTAGACTCAATAAAGATAGCGTTAAAGCATTCATCGATTTACTTAAATCATCAATTTTCCAAAAAGAATTAACCAAATTACCAGGTTACCAGATAACAAGCGGAATAGGCGATGCAGTGATTCCCGCCTAGCCTTAACATGCTGAAACTCATAATTTTCTTACTAATTGGGNGGATGAACTTCATTGTTTTATNATGAGCTGTAATCAATAAATATTCCCCAGCAAGGAGGCCCGAATTTTCTCGTCCATTAATTTCATGATGAGGGTTTATACGCATGGGGGAAGCCTCGCCATTTATGGCGGGGATGAGGAGGGAATAACTTTATATTAGTGACGTTCCTGTTCCTCTGATGCCCATCGTGGGGTTTAGGTTTAGAGCATATACTGACGGACAGACGTTGAGGGCGTTAAAGGCCCAGTTGAGGTTGCGTGAGAGGCGTGCAATGCCCTTCGTTGGGCAAGGCATGCGGGGCGGGAGNCGCCCGTGGAGCTCCGCCCACTACCCGTGACGTTGGGCAAGGCGGGGCGGGGAAGCCTCGCCCTTAAGGGCGGGGTAGCTCACAGCATTAGCGGCCTAATTAATTCTCGAAATAAAGGAGAAGATCCACTTCCTTAATTCCTCTAGCCTATCATTGCTTACTGCCTCTATTGTTATCCTAAGCACATTCTCAGTGCCGCTCGGCCTAATCAAGAACCAAGAATCATCATAATCAACCCTAACTCCATCAATAGTTACGGCATTCGAGACTTCCTTTTGAATCGCCTCGATGATCCTCATCGCCCTTTCTCTAGGCATCTCTATTCTATCCCTATATAGAAACATAGATGGCAGCTCAGAGTAGACCTGATCCAAGTTCTTTCCCTTTTCGCTGAGGACATGCATCATGAGCAGCGTGGTAGATATGCCGTCGCGCACTGGGTGATGCCGTGGCCAAATAAATCCTCCATTATCCTCAAAACCACAGATGCCTCCGGTCCTCATTAAGGTATGACTTACATCTACGGAACCAACCTTTGTCCATATAACCTTCCCACCCCTCTTCTCCACTTCGGCCTTCACCATAGATGATGATGACACAGGCGTAACAACATAACCCCCTTCCTCCTCATCAAGTAGCGATTCGGCAAGTATTAGGCCTGACCTATCGCCTGGAATTACCTCCCCCTTTCCAGTAATGAACATAGAACGATCTCCATCTCCATCAAATGCAACAGCGAAATCAACCCCCATCTCCCTTACTGCCTTGGCGGTCTCCAGCAAAGTATCTTGCCGAGGCTCCGGCAACCGTCCTGGAAATAATCCACTTAAGTGGCCATTTATCGATTTTAACCGGATCCCCAGCTCTTCAAGGATCCTGGGCAATACAAGGCTAGCCACGCTATTAGCAAAATCCGCGGCAATAACAAATCTTTTAATTGATTCGCTTGGAAAAAGTTCTAACAAGTGGTNCTCGTAGGTCCTCAGCATGTAGCCAGCATCGATCTCCCTTATGGGCTTCACTTCACTATATGACTTTCCAGGCCGCGCCTCATCATAAAGCGCTTCAATCCTTGTCTCCTCCTCACGAGATACCTCTATGCCATCCTTATTCATCACCTTTATTCCATTATATTGAGGAGGATTATGGCTCGCAGTTATCATTACCCCGCCATCATACCCCTCCGCCTTAACTATGTATTGAAGCACGGGGGTCGGCACTAGACCCATATCGTGAACCTCTATTCCATACATTGAAAGAATTCCGCTAATTATATTTGAAATAGCGATTCCAGTTGTTCTCGCGTCTCTTCCCATTAATACTTCTCCTCCATTAAAGTATGATGCAATGGCTTCCCCAATCCTAGCTATTTGCAGTAAATCATACTTTCCCTCCAGGAATTCCAATCTTATTCCATTAGTGCCGAATAGTTTACCCATAAATGGTCTAGATCGGATCAATTTATAAACATGAGGTTTCAGAAACGCTTCTTGCATGGATCTCAAAATAGGAAGTTGTTTAATTTGTGGTTTCCTTATATGATTATGCAATTGAGTTAATGCAGCTATATGACATTCACATGAGTTGGGTTGAGGATATGACGCATCTAAGTTTCATGTTGTTAAGGTAATGATAGTTAATGAAGCATTCGAGGTTTGCATTAAGATTGCGTTACCATTAAGTGGACACGCAAATAATGGACAAAGGAAGAATAGTTCATAATCAATTCATGGATTTACCATTGGCGATTTATTGGGAATTTATGATTCAGATAACTACAAAACCTGCCCTTTAGGGCGGGGAGGGGACCAGTAGATTCTGGTTCTCAAGTAGTTATGGGAGCGATGGGAGGGTAATATTTAGAAAAGCTTATTTAATATTGCTTTTGAGGTTTCCTTAATGTCAGTTAGGGTTTACAGGGTTAAGGGAATGTTTAGGGATGTGGATGGGTGGAAAAACATAGAGAAGGATGTTGTTGCAATTAATGAGATGGATGCAAAGGAGAAGATCTATACATATATTGGTGGATTACATAGGGTCAAGAGGCACCTAATAAGGATAGAGTCTGTAGAGGCGTTGGATCCATCAATGGTTTCCAATAAAGAATTGCATCAATTATTATCGCTGGNTCGGTTAGTTATATTTGGGGAACAGCAATTAAGGTGATTATGGTGTCGGATCAAGGAAGATTAGTAATAACAAGAGAACAATTAGAGGAGCTTAGTAGGG
This sequence comes from Thermocladium sp. ECH_B, assembly GCA_001516585.1. Classification (NCBI taxonomy): domain Archaea; kingdom Thermoproteati; phylum Thermoproteota; class Thermoprotei; order Thermoproteales; family Thermoproteaceae; genus Thermocladium; species Thermocladium sp. ECH_B. Next base: position 33,929 of record LOBW01000006.1, on the reverse strand, counting down.
AGTATGAGGAATTAAATGCAATCATTAATACGCTTACCCAGAACATAGCTGTAATAGATGCTACATTAAGGGATTATGGAAACGCCAAGTCCGTGCTGGAGACCATGAGTAAGGGACAGATCGATGATTCATTCGTATCCATAGGTGCAGGTGCATTCGTGAAGGCTACTACTCAAGTAAATACGCCAATTTTGATGTCAGTGGGNGCCGGCTATGTCGCTGAAATGGAGATCCAACGAGCAATTTCCATGCTTGATGATAGGCTAAAAGAAACTCAAGCAATTAAGTCCAAGCTAGAGGAGCAATTAGCTGAGGCAATGCGGCGAAGTAATGAGGTACGCAATGTATTGACCATAATATATCAACAGTTACAGTCGCAAGGAAGGCAACCTCAAGCTAAGTCATAACCATGTTTGAAAAGATACGTGACGCGTTTAAGAAGGCCGCCGATACAATAGCTAGCTCCATAGGAGAGAAGGAACNTGGGGAAAAGGAGGTAAATGAATTGCTTGATAATTTATTCAACGAATTAATTGAATACGACGTTGCGCTGGAGTCGGCGGAGCAAATAATAAACTCATTGCGGAACCACCTAATTAAGATACGTGTGCCTCGCTTTGGCGATAGATTAGGCATAATCAATAATTCATTATATGAGGCCTTCATGGACTTGTTAAGGGATGTGCCTAACCTAGACTTAATTCAAAGCATTGAAGAAAAGAAGGGGAGGCCATTCATTATGATGTATCTTGGACCGAATGGCTACGGTAAGACAACTAGCATAGCTAAGATAACTAAGTATCTATTGGATAGGAGGTACAGCGTGATTTGGGCTGCTGCCGACACGTTTAGGGCAGGCGCAATAGAGCAGCTAGAGGGTCATGCAACTAAGTTAGGCATTAAAGTGATTAGGCATCAGTATGGCGCAGATCCAGCGGCAGTGGTTTATGACGCAATTCAACACGCCTCAAGTAGGCATATTGATGTGGTTATGATTGATACTGCGGGACGAATGCATACAGATAAGAGCCTAATGGAGGAGATAAGGAAGATACATAGGGTGGCTTCACCTGACTTAACGATCTTTGTGGCAGATGCATTGATGGGTAATGAAGCGCTCGAGATAGCTAGGACATATGCGAAATACGTGCCCATAAATGCAATAATGGTGACTAAAGTGGATGCGTATCCTAAGGGCGGTTCGATTCTAACTTTGTTGATTGAATTGAAAAAGCCGATAATATTCATGGGTACCGGTCAAGGCTATGATGATTTACAAAGTTTTGATAAGTCAATATTCATAAAACGAATACTTGGGATTAATTAAATAACGCGATATTCCTCAATCATAACAAATTGCATCATCCAGCTCCTCCTTGTCCTTGAGGAAATGATGTTTGCATTATTCCTGTTAGGCAGCTCTTCCCTAGTTCGTCTCCTTCCCTGACCTCTTCCTCGCCATTTGGCGAGGGTTCCCCGNGGTTTGGGTTACGCCCCTTTTACGGGCGTACTCGTTCCCTTGGCATTGCGGGGTCGGCCCCTCGCTCCCTATTGATTGACTAGGGAAGCTATTACCTCACCAACGCCAGGGCTTAGGCTTTACCCAGCCTTGAAAGGCGAGGCTCGTCGTTCGTTTTATCAAGTAGAATGAATCATCTCCTCATCCNCATGTATTTGGTCAAGAAAGGACTATTCAAGCAATAAAGTGCTAATGCTTAGGCCCCCTCAAAACATCTTGGGCTCTTAAAGGATGAGGTTTATTATTAGAGACTTATCAAGTGAAGTTGGGTTAGTCCATTAATTATGAAGTACAATCCAAAGCCCACTATTGCTGCTGCAGTGGTTACCCTAATTACGTCGTATGTCTTTGATCCTCCATACCTGCTGCCCAAGTTGATTATTATGGGGAAAACGATTATCCATATAATTATGGCGATGAATAGGCCTAATACACTTTCTATGCCAAATATGCTTATAAAGCTCAATCCAGCAGTTACCCACCAACTTATTTGGTATGGATTAGTTATGCCCATAATGATTCCCTTAGTATAGCTAATAGTTACGGCTTTATTATTAGATCCAGTTTGCTTGCTCATTAGCACATTATACGCTAGGTAAATCATTATAATGCCCCCAGCCAAGTATATATAGTACACGAATGGCTTCACTAATTGATAGAGAAGCAGCGATATGGTCATCAATATGGCATCCGCCGTCATTGCTCCCGCTCCAACCATAGTTCCATGAATGGGGGATCTAAGCGACTCTGCCGCTATTAATGCATTCATGGGTCCAGGAGGCACTGCTAATGAGAATCCAAGCATCATGCCTATCAAGAAGTTTAACATGGGTAGTTAGCAAATATATATTTTTTATACATTACGTATTGATGTTACCGAAAAGCTGAACTTAATGGGAATTAAGAAGCAATCCAATCGTCAGCGAATACATTTTGATAATGGAAACAAGCCTCGCCATTTACGGCGGAGGGGGGCAGTTGTTTTCACTAGCCAGGTTTAAATGAAGCAAAATGTTTTTAATAGCCGTTAATTGCTTGCCTTAATCATGAAGGGTTGGNGCGGTAATTTATTGAGGATAGACTTAACCCGTCGAAAATACGTGGTTCAAGGAATTGATCCAAATATATTGGCTTCATATGTGGGCGGTCGAGGATTAGCGATAAAGATATTATGGGAAGAACTAGAGCCAGGCACTGATTCTCTCTCTCCTAAGAATAAATTAGTGCTGGCCGTTGGACCAGTTACTGCTTATCCAGGCCCTAATACAGGTAAATTAGTTATAGCATCTAAGAGCCCATTAACTGGGGGATATGGTGATGGGAATATAGGTTCCTGGGCATCGGTGCATATGAGGCGTGCAAATCTAGATGCAATAGTGATAGAGGGCAAGGCAGAAAAGCCGATTTATCTTTACATTGAGANCGATAAGGTGCAGTTCATGGATGCCAGCGATATTTGGGGCCTTGATACGTTCGAGGCTGAGGATAGGTTAAGGAAAATCTATGGAAATAATGCAGGCTACCTCNTAATAGGGCAAGCTGGGGAGAACTTAGTTAAGTNCGCCACAGTAATAGCTCAAAAAGGGCGAAGCGGTGGAAGACCAGGCATGGGCGCAGTCATGGGGAGCAAAATGATTAAGGCCATAGTTATCAAGGGAACTCGGCCGCTTCCGCCGGCAGCCGATCCTGCTCTCTCGAAGATAGGCGTTGATGCGATAGTGGCCACAAAGTCGAAACCCGGTTACCCGTTTTGGTTAAGGCAAGGAACCACTGCGACAGTGGAGTGGGCTCAAGAAGCAAGTGTTCTCCCCACATATAATTATACAGAGGGTCAATTCGATGATTTTAGTAAGATTGGTGGATTCATGGTTGAGAAAAGCAAGGTATTGACTCGATCATGCCCTAACTGCGTCATGCCGTGTGGCCACGTTGTTAAGGACTTGGAGGCTCAATTATCGGAGCTTGATTATGAGAATATAGCTATGTTGGGCAGCAACATAGGTATGGATTCACTTGATAAAGCCGCTTACCTGAATAGGTTAGCNGATATGTTTGGCATGGATACCATAAGCTTAGGTGGCACATTAAGTTGGGCAATGGAGGCTACAGAGAAGGGCTTGCTTAAGGGCGATAATGGGCTTGAATGGGGCGATGTCAAGGCCGCCGCCAGAGCCGTGGCTGAGATAGCTAATAGGTCAAGCGAGTTAGGTCAATTACTAGCGGAGGGTTCCAGAATAGCTGCGCAGAGGATCGGTCATGATTCTTGGAAATTCTCAATGAGTGTTAAAGGGCTAGAGGTCAGCGCGTATGATTGCCATGCGGCCCCAGGCATGGCTCTCGCATTTGGCACATCGCCCATAGGCGCTAGCCATAAGGACTCATGGGTTATATCATGGGAAGTACAGACCGGAAGAGACAGTTACTCTCCGGAGAAAGCCGCCAAGGTAATTGAACTGCAAAGAATAAGGGGCGGCTGGTTTGAATCCATGGTTGGCTGCAGGTTCCCTTGGGTAGAGGTTGGTTTAGAGCTGGATTGGTATTCAAAATTATTCAAGGCAGCCACAGGCACTGATCTGAATTTAATCACTTTGGCTGACAGAATATATACGTTGATACGGGCTTTCTGGATAAGGGAGTACGGAGGATGGAGCAAGGAGTACGACTACCCACCAAGAAAGTGGTTCGAGCAACCTCTCAGTAAAGGTCCACTTCGCGGAGCTAAGCTTAGGCTTGATGCATATGATTCAATGCTTAAGGAGTACTATAGGCAACGTGGATGGGATGAGAATGGAGTGCCAACTATATCCACCTTAAAGAGTTTAGGCCTTGAATTCACTATACCAACTCTGAGTAAATACGTCAAACTAAGCTAAACGAACCACTATTATTTTAATCGCAATCCACATAAAATAACGCCTCTGCTTGGAAATCTTAGTGAGATTCTAACAATTTGGAATTTCCGGTCCCTAAATAATAAAGAACATTGAGGTTCAGTGCTTCCCGTAATAGTTATGTATTGGGNTTTGTTTTTGCTTGCTTCTTATTGCGTTAAACGGTCAAGGGCGTTCTTTGTTAAATTAAGTATTCTAATGCCCTTCTCAGAGGCTTTTCTAATTATTTCTATTCTCTTTCTTAACCCAACGGTTGCCGCTATCCTAACAGCTTGTTTCCGTGGATCAACTGAATCCAATTCCCTAACATTATGAATTATCACTTCCTCATATCCGGTGGGATGAAGTCCCCTTACCAATCTCGGTTTACCATAGCCAGCCTTAACTAATGGTGGATAACCCTTGCGTTGCTTCTTTATCTTATTGTCAAGGGACTTCGGTCTGCGCCATCCATTCTGCAGCTTCCTGTTTAGCCATGAATTCATCCTCATCCACCTTGGTTCTCGTCTCTCCATAAGTAACCTCAATCTCAATAACTTAACCTGCTCTTTACTTAGCTCTGGCTTCTTATGGGATAATTCCTTCAACTTATCCAGCTCTTTCGGTTGGGCATCATCAGCCATAGGAAGTTGTCCGTTTTTCTGTTTAAAAATATTCTCACTTCATTAAAGTATCAGCTCAATTCTATGTAAATACGGTTTACTTCCCATCATCAATTAAGAAAATTCCCACATTTATGGCTTGATGAAGAGGTAAATGCTGGGCGAAAGATTTGCTTTGCCTTGGTTATGTCAAGAGATCACTACGTTTATTAAGTAAGATGGCTTTTTATATCCATGGATAAGGTGGTCAAGGCTATATTAGATGAATTAGAGAGACACGTATATACTAGGGCTCACTTAACATTACTCACGTCAAGGGGGGAAGCAAGCAAATGGCGGCTTAGGAAATATAACGGTTATCTGCAATTCGAGAATAAGCATGATACGGAATTCTTCTCCGACGTAGTTATTGATTCGCTTCATGATGGGNTTCTGATAATGGTTCTTCGAAGCCTTACTAGCATGAAAAGGAATGGCAAGTACATAAAGGAATTGCGTGCATATAGGATCACGCGAAAAGGTGGACTCGTCATAAGTAAGGTTCCAATCGATGAACTAATAGTGTCAATGAATATGAACAGCCTCACCGGCGAATTACTGGAGCCGGAGCCAGCCGTCATGTATTGTATAGATGATGAATGTATCTCAAGTGAAGATATAAAAGAAGAGGATTTACAAGTATATATACGAAACATTAGAAAATGGATGCATTAAATTATTAAATTATTTAACCCTTCGCGCGAAACAACAACCCTCTTCAGGGCGGGGAGGAGGTCAGTAAAGTAGTTAAGGATAAAGTCCCATCTATATGGCGGAGAGGTGCAGGAAAAACCCTAACTATGGAAAGAATCAATTATTTGATGAATTAGAGGGTTATTCCATATATTTTCTCCATATTTGTTTTGCAGATAGAGTCAATGAATTCCTCTCTTACTATACCCCTTTCCACGTAATTCTTAAGCTTCTTGGCCAGCGTCCATGGTGGTATAACGCTGCCTGTTCTTTTTGGGTCATCTGCAAAATCGCTCTCAACGACGAAGATGGGGCCTAATTGTATGGCAGCATCAAATTCTCCTTTTCTACCTATTGGCACTGATGGTGAGAATCCATATGAGGCTCCTATGCCGACCATGTCTGGCGCCGCGTGGTGAAGTACGACTTTTTCCTTGGCTATGTTTGCTTTGTCGGCTAGTATTTTTATAGAATCAACGGTTTCTCTTCCTTTACGCTCTAAGTGTAGGTGCACTACTGCATTAATATCTCTTGCAGTTTCCATAGCATATAGTATTATATCATTACATAACTCAATTATATCATTATTGACATCCCAATGAGGTCGACCAATCTCTCCTATGCCAATTGCCTCTCCCCTTTTTATGAATTGGCTTGCTGCGTCAATGACCTTAATCATGTGATTCCTCACATCATTGATGCTCCAGCCTCTCTCCAATAATTTATAGCACTCAGCCGGGTGAAGGCCTATCACGGGAACCGACTTTACTCCAGACTCGCTTACTAATCGTGAGGACTCTATTGTTAGCCTATACAGCTTCTCCACATCATTGATATCGCCTGCATTTAATCCGAAATCGGATGGCAAAAGACTTACTATAACCATAAACGAGCCGCCCTTCTCGGCGAACCTCTTGGCAACTATCTTTGGCCCTAAGCCATTAACTGGATTCACATGCCCATGATTATCGCTGATGAACATGAAATAAATAAGGTAAGTTAGCATTAAAAACCTCTCGAGGGAGTTTCAGCAAGCAATGGATGAAGAGGAGGAATTGTTGAATATTGTGGAGTCAACCCAACTAGTTGATACTGGTTATGGATTCGCCATATATATAGATATGGATATTCCAGCCTCTCAAGACTTCACGATTGTCCCCATTTATCATGAATTTGATGACGCCATAATATTGGAGATATGGATAGAGTATAGTGGCTCTGGTGCTTCTCCACTTAGATTTGCATTGCTGGATGAGGTTGATGAACATGTTGAGGCCGTGGGAAAGTGGTTATTAAATGGGAAAATGCTGTTATTGTTNAAGGATAAATTAGTGTCGCTTCCTCTTCCTCCTAATGTGAAACCAATGAGGCTATTCGCCCATATTGCCGGGCCAGATGAGCACACTACTGCTTAAGTATCTTCCTAACTCTCCTCTTAGATACTGGATCTCTCCCATATTTATAACAGGTTTATTGAATCGATCCAAATCATCGAAGCCAAGACGAGGGCAGGCCGTGTTTATTACTGCATCAACGCTTAATTCATTTATTAAGTCGGGCCCAACCTCATCGCTATAGACAATAAAGCTCTCTATCCCATTCTTCTTCAGGAACTTAAGCNCCCCATCTGCCTGTAACTCCATGGATTGTCCAGGCTTTCCAGTCACTATCACTGCAATCCTCTTAGCTTCTCTAGCCTTAAGTAATGCATTAATCTTGAGGGCCAATAGCTTCCTATATGCCTGTTCAACATCATCTACGGAAACCCTATGAGGATCCACCGCTATTACTCTTGCCGCTGGATTCACTAGCTTCACCGTTAATGGATAGAATAATCCTCCCGACACGACCGCCGCATTATTGGTCCTAACAGGGAAAAAGCAGCCAGTAAATGGGCCATACAGCTTAACTCCAAGGCTTTGTGATATTTCTTCCGCGTATAATTTATATGGTAATGCATAAGCCATTAACTCGAATCCAGAGACTAGTTCCAATTTCTCTAGCAATGCTTTAATCACATCCCTATTTGGTTCATAATATGCTGGAACCAAGTATGCAGACGAATCCTTAAAATTAATCACAATCAAAGCCCCCCTCCTAGTTAGCGTTACCCCATTCATTCGAAGTATGCCCTCTATATTTGGTGGAACAGCATGCCCCAAATGAATTATGGCTGCATTAGAATTAAACGATATATCACATGAGCCCCATGTATTTCGTCCACTAATGAATATGGGGACATCCTTGATCATTTTAGCGACTTCTATTGCAACATTCCTAAAACCAGTTGGTGCCTCTATTATTACCTTGCTTGCGCCCCTATTTGAAACAAGCCTTAATGCTTCCTCTAAATCCTCAAGTAAAACCCCATTAATCAGCATTAGGTTCCTCCCCACTCGATTCGGCATATCCGTTGCTCATCATTCGAGGAATAATTTATCTCAATTTAAAAAACTTTAGCGTAGACTTAAGTGAACAAAGAGGAGACAATAACACAAATTAGAATTAGCATTCATTACGAATAATTTTTAAAGCGTTCTCTACGTTTAATGGTGGGGCCGGGCTCGAGGAGGCTGCCGCCTCCNCCTCTAAATGAGCCGTAGGTTAACGGGAGCCGAAACCCTCGCCTGGCGGCAGTGAGGGCCCTGCGTCAACGTGTTGCCGGCGATGAATGCCAGCCCCCTGGAACGCTCATCCCTAGGCCCACTCACCGTAGGGTGGGTCGGGACTTAGGTACGCGGCGAAGTGGGTCAGGCCCGGGAGGGAGCAGCCCTAAGTCGCGGTGGGCGTGTTCAGGGGTCCACTGACTGGATGCTGGGCGCCCGTCGGCGCTGGGTCTAGCTGCCGCTCGTGGAGGGGTTGGGCCCCATTCGTCATTTAACGAAGATAATCATTTAATTATAATTATTAGATAGCAAAAGACATGGAGCTAGGCAATTATCCAGTCTATCCACCCACCGATCCGGAGTTCGAGAAGCCGCCGAAAAAGGATAAGTATGATGTAGTGATAATAGGGGCTGGCGGCGGTTACCATGGATCCTTCGAGTTAAGCAAAGGCGGATTACGCGTCTTAATGATAGATGATAAGGGCAATCTAGGCGGTTCCTGCCTATATGAGGGGTGCATTCCATCTAAGGCGGTAAGAATGGGCATTCATTTATTAAGGAACATGAGGAATATGTTAACTGCGGNTGGAAATAGCGATATTGAAAAAGTAAGACTGACTTGGGAGAACCTCATTGATAATAAGGACTGGGTTCAAGAGCTTCGTTATAATCAACATATACGGGAAGTAAAGGAGCATGCTCCACTTGAATTAGTTAAGGGCATTGCCACAATAATTGGAAGCAATAAGGTACGGGTACAGGGAGGAACATGGAGCAAGGATGTTGAGGCCGGTCGACTCCTCGTTGCTACCGGTTCTATTCCTATTAAGCTACCCATTCCTGGAAGCGATCTATCAATAGGCAGCATGGAGTTATTCGGTTTTCGCACGAAGCATAGAAAGATACCGTCAAGCGTTGTAATAATAGGTGGTGGATACATAGGCGTTGAGGTCGCATTTATGCTTAGCCGTATGGGGGTTAAGGCAACAATTGTGGAGATGCTTCCACGCATATTAAATGGATGGAGCAATGATATAGTCTCTGAAATAGAGGCAAGCCTGGAGAAGAGCGGGGTAACGGTTTTAACTAATTCCAAGGTGGCATCCATACGGAATGACGGCAATGAAAAGGTAGTGGAGTATGATACGGCAACTGGGAGGAAGTCCGTGAAGGGGGAGGAAGTCGTTATGGCCGTTGGTAGGAAGCCATTTGTGGAGGGGCTTAATTCTCTTGGCATAGTGGAGAAGGGAAAGGTCATGGTTGATTCAACAATGAGAACCACGGTGCCAAATATATATGCGGCAGGCGACGTCATTGGGCAATACATGTTGTTCCATGCTGCAGTTAAGGAGTCCACGATAGCTGCGTGGAATATGCTTCATGGCGCTCCAATTTATGAGGTTAATTTCAATTCTATACCAGTTACCGTGTTCAGCGAGCCTGAGGCGGCAGTAGTTGGATTAACCGAGGACGCAGCCAGGGCTAGGGGTGTTCCATATACCGTGGTGAAGTATCCGCTAGAGGATGATGCATATGCCCAGATACTGAGGGCTAGAGAGGGATGGGTGAAGCTAATTATAGAGCGGGATTCGCAACGAATAATAGGCGGTGAAATAGTTGGGGAGGATGCCTCCTTACTAATAAATGAAGTGGCGCTGGCGGTAGCCACTAATGCTAGGGNTAAGGATGTTGCGCTTCTTGCCCACGCGCATCCCACGATTTTCGAGTCCATAGATAGAGCCGCAATAAGATTTAAGCTGTGAGGAAGCCGTGGATGAACGATTAAGGGCAATTTTGTTGGATTGGAGAATGATAGCCATTATGAGACATTTAAAAAGGGCTAATGTGGATTATGGCAAATCAATCATGAAAGACACCGGTATACCTCTTGGCTCCGTGGTTCAATTATTAGAGCAACTGGAGAAGCTCGGATTAGTTAATAGAATAGATAAGCCGGTGCTGAAGAATACATACGCTAAATTCAAGAGGAAACATGAAGTGAGGAAGCACCATATATATTATGGATTAAGTAGGAACGGCGAATTAATTCTTAGGGAACTTGATAAGTCATTGCCTAATTTATACGTAGAATTAATACTAAGCGATGCTGAGTTATCAATGATTTGGTTCAGGTTTATCAATGGTTCATCCACGTCCAGCGATTTATCTATTCTACAGGGAATGGGGCTCATCGATGATGATGGTGATTTAACTGAGATGGGTAAAATGGTTAGAGATAGATTAATTCAGCATCATGATTTCAAGCAACCAAGGCAGTGACAAGACTAAGAATACATTAATGCCTGCGTGATTGGGGCAAGAATTTTAANCCCGCCTCATCAATCGATTGGCGAGTGATGACTAAAAAATGCCTGTATCGGTGACGAATTTGCCGAGTGCTGATTCTATGTCGAGTATGCATCAAGCGTCGTCTCAGCTACATCAAAGGCATATGCCGCTATTCTCCCTATTGACTCTATCACTAGAAGCATGTATCCCCGCGAATCCATCGCGACTTCATGCATCGCCTCCATGGCTTCCACCCTCTCGTTTAGCAATATATTTCTTTTATCCAGTATTTTCATAGCAATGCCGGTATTCTTGCCTATGAATGCCATTATGGCCTCATTGCCCAGCTCTAGGACTCGCATTCCAAGGCTCTTAACGGTCTCCACGGCATGATTAGGTGCATTTAATTGAGGTGCCCATTGAGCTATTCTCCAAGCATGGTCCCCACTACGCTCCACGGACTTAGCGACCAATAAATATGGAGTTAATTCCATTCGGCTTTGCAACGATATTGAGTTCAGCAATACCCTTCCCTCTATTGCCATGTTTATTAGCCTATGCACTAATAAGTATGTCTTGTCAACTTCATCATCTCGAGCCATAACATCCCTAGCTAATACTTCATCACCGCTTCCAATCAAGTCCAGCGAGTCCCTCATCATTCCCCTAACCGTTAACCACATTCTATGCATTAACTTGCTCAACGGTAATTGAGTTTGAACTGAAAGAATATTCACACGCGCCTCAGTTGTATTCTCCTCTATTAATTCTATCCCGGCTAATTTTGACTTAATGGCTGAGAACAAGGTATCCTTAGTTAGCGAATTAGATCCATTGAACTTAATTGTTATGAAATCATCNCCCCTCAAGTATGAGCTTATTACCATTCTTAGGATGCCATCAATAGACGAGTCTGCAGCAACATATATACTACTGCCGCGTTGGGTTTCCTTGGCTATAGGCCTGATTAGGATCCCATCATCTCTAAGCTCTAGATATACCGGTGAACCTGGTCCTAGGCCTATGGCGTCCGCCCACTTCTTCGGTATAGTGACTCCTATCGATGACTTGCCAAGTGACTGCGTCTTTCTTACATCAGTGCTACTTCCTTTAGNCATCCAGGCTTAGGTTCCTTTTTGCTTAATTTAAATTTTTAAATAAGTTTTAATTGAAAAGGCAATTATTTATTGGTAATTATCCTCTAATTTCATTTTTGTTCCCTTACGATTTTAATTGCCTGCGCTCCCTTTATTATATCATCTATGTTTATCGAACCATGATCGCTCTTCGATGGATCCACCGCATCATCGCCGTACTTGAATTGAACTATGAGATCCGATGACGTTCTTACCGTTCCGTCATATGATACATACATGTCTTGCATTGCATTTATCAATCGTCGTTGTGCGTATCCGCTTTGCGATGTTCTCACTGCAGTATCGACGAGTCCATCCCTGCCGCTTGCTGCATGGAAGAAGTACTCTATTGGGGTTAATCCGCTTCTTAGGTTGGACCTAACATATCCCCTGGCCTCGGGCCCTAGGTCTCCCTGATTAAAGTGGGAAAGCGTTCTATTTAGGAATCCCCGCTTGAATCGTTCGCCCCTAACCGTTTGTTGCCCTAATAATGCCATCATTTGGGTTAGATTCACTAGGCTGCCTCTTGCTCCTGTCTTGGCCATTATATACGCATCGGAATCCTTATCAACGTATTTATCAATTATGGCAGCGGCTTCTTCCCTTATCTTGGAGAGAAGTATTGTTATTCTATTCTCTAAGGTCTCCTCAACCGTGTATCCAGGATCAGCTTCAAGCGTCTTCGCATAGANGCTCTCCAGAAGCTTATTCACGTCCTCCTCATACTTGCTCTCTATCTCGTGAATTTCACGGAATGCTTCCTCTCCTAACTCCAATGAATCCATTCCTATCGTGAATCCCCTAAGATCGATGAACCTCATTATTGTCCTAAGCGTAGAATCAATCCACTTCCTTGCCTCATCACTTCCATACCTCTTCACTATGGTATGCCAAAGGGAATTAACTTGCTCTGCTCCTATGGATTTCTTATCAAGTACCCCGGTCGCCATGTAACCATTAACTATGACTATGTACTCATCAGTGAAGCAATTATAGGCATCCTTGCAAGTTGATCGCATCGCCGTGGCCTGGGTCCAATTAAGGTCCTTCGGTAATAACATTGATATGACTTGCTTCCCGGTCCAAAGCTCCTCGGGGTACTGTATGGCTGGCTCCATTATTTCGCCATCATAATTAGCGGCAGCCAATAGGTNCATCAATTGCTCCTTATTGATCAGCGTATCTTTTCTAGTAAGTAAGTAACCGCTCGTTATGTAGTCCTGCCTAGCGCCTATAATGGGTCCGCCATACCTTGGCGTTATTATATGATTCTGGACAAGCATGAGAAGCCTGGCCTCAGCCCTTGCTTCCTCAGTCTGCGGCACATGTAGATTCATCTCATCTCCATCGAAGTCAGCATTATATGGTGGGCACACCGCTAAGTGAAGCCTAAAGGTTCTGCCTGGAAGCACCTTAGCTATGTGGCCCATTATGGACATCCTATGAAGACTGGGTTGTCTATTGAATAGCACTATATCCCCATCTATTAAGTGCCTATACACTATTGAGCCGGGCACTATTGATTTAGCGACTTCGGTTCTATCCCTAACGTATTTGAGATTTCGTTTCCTGCCATCTGGTCCCACTATCTCAATTGCTCCAGGCCATATCTCCGGCCCATTCACTACTAATTGCTTTATCTTGTCTATATTCCATTCGGTAACGTATTCGGGCACTGTTAATTCCTTTGCTATATCTATGGGTACTCCAACCTCGTTTATGCTTATATTTGGATCTGGACTAATCACGGTTCTTGCCGAGAAATCAACTCTCTTGCCGGAGAGGCTTCCCCTGAATCTGCCTTCCTTGCCCTTTAATCTTTGTGCTAATGTCTTTAATGGTCTGCCTCCTCTATGCTTCGCCTGAGGTAAGCCGGGCAATTCATTATTAAAGTACGTGGATACGTGGTACTGAAGCAAGTTCCATACATCGTCAACCATCATCGAGGGAGAACCCGATTCAATGGCGTTCCTCAGCTTCTCATTGGTCCTAACTATTTCAACTAATTTATGGGTTAAATCATCCACGCTCATTTGGCCATTTGGTAATTGAATTGATGGCCTGACCTGTGGCGGAGGCACCGGTATAACTGTCAGGATAGCCCACTCAGGTCGCGCAGAGCTTGGATCAATGCCGAGAACCTCTAAGTCGGAGTCGGATATCTTTTCCAATCGCTCCCTTATCTTGATGGGATCCATCTTTATTTCTATGTGGTTCTCAGTCTCTTCATAGAAATCAGTGGGTCGCTCCAGCCTTATCTTTAATTGCTTGGCTCCACAATGAGGACAAGTATCGCGGCTAATTGCCTTTTTAACGATCTTAGTAATGACTCTATCCCTAGTGAGTCTCCAGTGTTTCTTGAGTCGCTCCAGCCTTGTTCTGTACCGCTCGATCTCCTGATCAGTTAGCAGGACTCGACCACATTCTCTACAAGTAGCTCTTAGCAAGTCATGAATTGGTTTAGCGAATTCTGGATGAATTACCGGCCGCGCTAATTCTATCCTACCGAAATGCCCGGGACATCTACTGTAATCATTGCCGCAAGTTTCGCATACAGCCTCCGGCTCCGCTACGCCGAGCCTCTTATCCATTATTCCACCCTTAACGGGGTTGCCTGCCTCATCGTAAGTCTCGGAGGTCGTTATTTCCATAACTGACATTCTCCTAATGGTGTCCGGCGATAATATGCCGAACCTTATTCTGCTCAGCGACTTGGAAGGAATATCCCTATCCATATTCTTAGATTGATTTAATGACATCTACGGCAACCATATGTTAGTCCAGTTTATAAACTTTAATTACCAAGCCCCGAAAGTGTCGCTAACCGAGAATTTAAGGCTTATGCATAAGGAGCCTCGCTTGGCTACTGACCTCCTCCCCACCCTAAAGGGGCGAGTTTTGTCGTTCGTTTTATCAAAAGTGGGCCTTGCAGTTCTGAAAGCCAAGCTTTTGAACATTAATGGCAGTAAAGCGCATTCCAACCAAGCAATTTTTCGTAAGCGACTATATTAATACACAATACCCAGAAATAAATGATCGCATTCCATAATTGGAAGCAATTCACGAGGCCTTAGCGAAGCTCCGCTCTAAGAACCAGAATTATGGAGGGAAATACATAATGGGGCTAATGGCCTCTAGGATATTGTTGAATAACATTTCATGAAATGCCGCCCTTAGGAGTTTGAGTATTTCCTCTCTATCATAGCCAGCAATAGGGCTATTAGGGCGGGCATGGATACCATCAATCCAATTAATATCCCAACGAGGCTCCATGCGCTGCTTGGTCTGCTAGGCGTTAATTCCGGTGGAGTAACCTCGATATCTATCCACCCATCGTTTATCATTGACGCCTCAAGCCATGCATGGTAATCCATCCCAGTTACCTTGCCATTGCTCCCCACAATGTATCCGATCGCCACCCTGGCGTTTATTCCCTCC
Source organism: Thermocladium sp. ECH_B (assembly GCA_001516585.1). Classification (NCBI taxonomy): domain Archaea; kingdom Thermoproteati; phylum Thermoproteota; class Thermoprotei; order Thermoproteales; family Thermoproteaceae; genus Thermocladium; species Thermocladium sp. ECH_B. Next base: position 18,716 of record LOBW01000006.1, on the reverse strand, counting down.
CTCCTAAGCACATTGGCCGCATAGTATGCATAATCGGTGCACCAACCGATTTTATACAGCGGTACACCGGTTATGGGATTATCGTACGGCACTGATGTAGCATATCTATATATTCCGCTGAATCTGATGCTTCTAGTGATGTAATTAATTGCAGCAAAGGAGTTATTTCTTGGAATACAAACCTGAATTGTATAATTAACTGAGGAAATTGATCCCAGCGGTTCTATTACGTAATCCGGCCCCAATACTTTTATTGGGACATTAGGTTTCACCGAGACTATGGTCACGTTTCCAGTAATATACTCCACATTGGGACCAGTATTGACATAGACAGGTATTGGTATAAGTGATGGATGCCCCATGAAAGTCACCGATACGCCTTTCAATGTACAATTAATTCCATTCCCCAATTGTATGGTGTATGGCGGGTATCCTAAGTAGGTTATGTTGCGGATTGGACCTATTAATTCCCCATTGCTGAGATTATCCACAGTAAATAACCTTAGGTAAGTATTAATCGATGCATTGGTTACTGCTACTACGTTACTTGGTTGATTAACTGGGAATTCAAGGGGCGCAATTAATGTTGGGCTTGATTTTATTAATTGAATGCTATGAATCACGTGAAGAGAATCATTATGGAGAACAGCGATTACTAGGTTTGTGGAATTAGCGCTAATCAGCACATAGGAACCATTACCAATTGGTTCCCCAACCCATGCTGTTCCATTTATTAGGAATACGTAGGAACCATTTACTTGAACAGCATTTAAGGATGCCAAGGCCAACAAAAACGTGATAAGCATGTTATTCTCGATAAGTCCCAGTTAAAAACCTACTGCATCAATCCTAAGAGGATTTATTGNGTTCAAAGGAGGACGGAAAACCTAGCCCTTTAGGGCGGGGCAATTCACATGAAGCCTTCCACGGTATGTACTAATTAAGCAATCAGTAAAATTAGTGGAAGCATCAGGTTCCCGATTAGAATGTATATTACATAGCCCATAAATATGTAGGCCACATAGGGCATGTTATAGCTAACCAGCATGTATTCTAAGCCCTCGGTTACTTGAGCCGCATCATCGCTGATCCTTATGCTTAATTTACCGGGCGAGTAAGCCCATGGCTTTCGCCTAACTATAATTGATTGCTCACATGTGAGGAATATAATATAGGCAACTCGAACCAAGGGGGTCGCTTTGCTGATCTCCGGGCACTTTTTCATCCTTTTCAAATTAAGTGCAGCATTCCATATAATGAAGGGGATGGTTATGATCATGCTATTCACCAGTGTAGCTATTATCGGGGTATTCAAAGCCATGTCGAGTGGAGTTAATGGGGGAGGNGGTATGGTTGTTATTGATATAAGGCCGATCGCTATGGCATCGGCTTCTCCCATAGCCTTCGTGATCCATATGGCTATGGCCAATATTATTCCAATTCCTGCATCTAGCAAGTATAGCGATGTTAGATAGGGCGGTGACTTACTTATTAACCAAATTGATAAAGCGGCTCCTGGAGCAGCGAGGAACCACGTTAGGTCATTTATCATTCTATTATGTATATCTTGAATCGCTGCGGCTCCAAGGGATATCGCCATGAATAATTCGGCCACTAATTGAATTAACACAGCCTACCCATCCTCTTCTTCAAGGCATCTATGGGGTCCGTCCTAACTGGATCCACGCCCAGGGTCTCGGCCATGTATAGGGTCGTCACGCCAAGCAATGAAATGCCATAAAGTTCCTTGGCTAGAATCCCATTGCCCTTTAGGTCTATTTTAATCAATTTCGACAAGAAGTCGTTGAATACCGTTTCCACAGCATCAATTATGGGGTTAGGGCCAGCTCTTATAAGAATATGCTTGACCGGGTGATTCATCATAAGAGTTACAATGTCATTATGATCGGCCTCTGGTATTGCCGCTACTATTGCGGGCGTCTTAGCGTTCTCATTTAGATCATTCTTAAAGCGAATAGCTACCCCTTGTACCCTGGAATCCACGAATATATAGGGCACACGACCGATGAGTTGATTACCTATATCTGCCGCAATTAATTTATCGCGTAGCGCTTCTTCCTGGGCAGCTATGCTTTCCTCTATATCCTCTTCGTTTATTCCTATTGCTTTATTAATTACGGCAAGGGCGGCATAGAGGAGTTGGGGAAATCCGAATCTGGGGGCAGTGGCTGACGGTATGGTAATCACGCTTATGCCTCTCTCATTGAATTCCTTAAGCATTCTTCCACCGGCAGTTATCCCAACAACATGTGAGCCCTTACCATGTGCCAGCAATGCGCTGCACATTGTTTCAGCAGTGTTCCCAGAGTAACTAATTGCTATAGTCAGTGTTTTGTCATTGATCCAATCGGGCACTATGGTATCCTTAACCACGTGAATCGGTAATCTATTGCCCAAGTAATCCCTAACTACGTCCCCAACTATTCCGGAACCTCCCATCCCAGTTATTAATATTGATGATGGCTTAAATGGTATTCTTATCTCGATTGATTCATATACGGACTTAGATGTCGCTGGCCACTTCTCGTAGTCTCGGAGATCCATGTAGTGCCGTTAATGTGTCTCGTTTTAATTATTAACTGCGATAATTAATTTATCTTGTTACCATGAGTTATCAGATATCGATAACGCTTATAAAACGGTTGCATCAGCTCAAAGTCGATGGCTGAGAAAAATAACCTACGCATCCATAATGGCAGATGAGGGAATTCATCCATTATACGAAAAATCACTAGATGAGGTTAGGGAAATTCTGGGTCGAGAATGGCCGATGTACATTAATGGTAAGGAAGAATCCGTGGGACGCACATTTAAGAAAAGAAGCCCAATAGATACAAGGCCGATCTAGATAAGGCAGTTGAGGGCGTAATGAGGACTGCCTTCGGTTTTGATGGCCAAAAATGCTCGGCGGCTAGGGTTTATGTTCAGCGGGAGATCTATGATGACAAATGAATGACAAGCCTCGCCCTTCAGGGCGGGGAGGAGGTCAGTTTATTTCTAGGTTGCTTGAGAAGACGAGGGCAATAAAGGTCGGTGATCCGCGTCGTAGGGATGTGTTCATGGGCCCGATCATAAATAAATCAGCGATGGAGAATTATATTAAGTACGTTGAAGATGCGGTACGAGCCGGCGGTAAGATTCTCCATGGTGGTAAGGTACTTAATGCTGGTGAATTCAGCAGGGGATATTATGTGGAGCCGACAATACCTGTGAATGTGCCGCAGAACAATTACCTGTGGTACACCGAGTTATTCCTTCCCATTGTTTTGCTGGATTCATTCAAGACATTAGATGAAGCGCTTCGTAAGGCTAATGATACTGAGTATGGACTAACAGCCGGCATATTCAGTGAGGATATGAATGAGGTGAGTTACTTCTTCAATATATAGAGTTTGGCGTTGTATATGCCAATAGGAGAGGTGGCGCCACGACGGGAGCATGGCCTGGTGCTCAGCCCTTTACCGGTTGGAAGGCCAGTGGAGCTACAGGTAGGGGAGTTAATGGTCCTTATTATTTGCTTAACTTCTTAAGGGAACAAGCCAGAACGATCGTCAGATAATTGCCTCCCTTATGGGGAATTTGGAGATTTTTTTATTAATCATTTAAAAACCTAGGTAGGAGAACATTTTTAATACCTGGAGATCAATTACGACAATGAATATTAGGCAATGCATTGTGGCCATGTTGCTTAAGGCTCTTAAGGTCAGCAACTTAGATAGATTGGGAGCTTTATGTTTCATTATAGATAATTTAGGTAGTTTTGATGCATTTAATTGGAGCATGGAGGGGGATCTCCCCATAAGTTCAGAGTTCATTGATGTGATTGAGGAAATGGCTAGAATGGGTTCAGTAAAGGTCAATGGTTCATCAATTGCATTAATAAGTGAGGATATCCCTGATTGTGGTTGGTTACTTGAGAGGGTTAAGTCTGTGGTTGATGAGGTCTTGGCTAAGTATGGCCATATGGAGTTGACGGAATTAATGGATGAAGCGGCATTCCTATATCAAGATAAGGAGTGAGTTTTTCCCTCAGCATAACTTAGTTGCCTTAATATTCTGTAAATGGCCAGGGGCCCCTCTAATGCGAATGCAGTGACTATCCCGATTAAGTCAGCACCCATGCGCAGCCCCTCCATAACCGATGTGCCGCTCATGAATCCTCCAATGCCTATTATGGGCGCATCACGTGATAATCGCCTTGCCAGCCTTATTAATCGCAGCACCAGTGGATTTATTGGTGCTCCGCTTAATCCACCATAACCCCTTGAAAGAGGCGCCTGCACTGGGAGGGTATTAGCTATGACTAGGCCAAGCTTGGCTTCAGAGAATAATTCAATTAATCTAATCTCAGCATGAATATCGCTTAGAAGCGGTACCTTAATAAGAGCCGGCGCATCCAATTCATGTACTCTCCTAATTAATTCCTCAAGTCCCCCCTCTAGCCATTGCCCCCTATATGTTGGGCTACTTATATTAATCTCAACATAATCTACGCATCTAACTCCTGATGCTGCTCTAGCTACCCTAATCACATCATTCACCGTGAATCCGGCGGCGCTAATGATTAGTAGCTTTGATTTAGGCCATGAAGGGCACTTCCTTCGAACTAGATCCAAGACAAAACCANCGCCTCGTGAGGGTAACCCCATTGCATTAATCATGGCTTGCTTTGCCGGGCACTTAATGAATCGTGGCCGCGGATTACCTGATCTAGGCTGAGGCGTAACTGAGCCAATTACATGGAATCCAATCGGCATTGCTGCCGCTAGATCCATTAATAATCCATCCTTATCTATGCCGGCTCCTATTCCTAGTGGGCTATCCAGCGCTTTGCCGTATTCATATGAAGCATGGGTCTTTGGTCCAAGCATTTTCATGGCTTGGCTTAGTATGGGGAGCCGCATTAAGGCATGAGATGCCTCATATGTGGCCTCAGGCGGTAGATTATTTATTAGTTCCATTAAGTTCATTCAATATCTCCTCGGCTCTAAGGACATAATGAAGCGGGACTTTCAAGTTAACGCTCCCCCCGCTTCTGTCTACTATTACCATTGCTTGGATCACTCGTAATCCAGCTGCCTGAATTAGTTCTATGCCCCTCATTATTGACGAGCCGGTGGTCATTACGTCATCTATCACGAGGACACGTTGATTGCTTGAGTAAATCCCCTCCACCGATCTTGAGGTGCCATGCTCCTTTGGCTGCTTTCTAACATATATCATTCCCATGCCTAACCGATACGCTAACATGGCTGCCCATGGTACTCCCCCGCTCTCTATGCCGGCCACTAAGTCGACATCGGAGACTAGTTGCGTCATTGCCTCAATTATCTCTCTATAGATTACTGGTACTGATAGTGCTCTCCTCATGTCAATGTAGTAATCACTCTCTTTTCCGCTGCTTAGCTTGAATTTACCGAACTGAATTACGCCATATTCTTTCAATAGCTTCATTAATTCTTTTCTATTCATTGCTTCATCACCAATTGAGACTCAACGTCCCTAAGCGAGTTATAGGTGCCGCAGTAATCGCACTTTAATGTGGCTGGATTTTCCTTGATTACGGTGAACGATGGAACTACGGGTTCCCTTGCCTTATTAGTTATGCACTTCGGGTTCTTGCACTTAATGATATTCCTTATCTTGGTTGGTAGCTCTACCTTGAATTTCTGTTTCACTTCATNCTCGCTCACTATATTTACTGTGGCTGTTGGCGCGATTATCGCTATCATGTTTAGCTCATCCTGGCTGAGGTTCTTGCCTTCTATCTTTATGATATCCTTCCTTCCCAGCTTGCCGCTATCCACGTTCATGACTAGCGCAATCCGTCCCTCCGTCCCGGTTAACCTGAGGATCTTGAGTATAACAAGCGCTCGTCCGGCGGGTATGTGATCTATTACTATTCCATTTCTTATTTTACTGATTATCAGTTCCTTGCTCATTCCACACCACCCAACACTAACTTAATTAAAGCCATTCTCAATGGAACACCCAGCGCGGCCTGCCTAAAGTACCTGGCATGCCTTGTATAATCCACGGCGAAATCAACCTCATCAATTCTAGGAAGCGGATGAAGAATTATCAATTCGTTTCTCGCATTCCTCAAGGCATCAATAGTTAACTTGAAGCTTCCCTTAACTTTCTCATACTCAATGGGATCCGGAATTCTCTCCTTCTGTATCCTGACCACATATATTACATCTAAATCGCCGATGACCTCATTTAAATCCTCCGCATACGCATACCTTATTCCTCTCTCATTAATGAAATCCATTAATTCATTCCTAGGCCTTAAACTAGGCGGCGACACCAGGTAAATCTTGACGTTGAAGAGCGATAATAATTGAATAAGTGAGTTAATTACCCTAGCATACCGTAAGTCGCCTAATAATCCAATGCTTAATCCATCGATTCTACCGAACTCTCTCCACATAGTATATACATCCAGCATTGCTTGGGTCGGGTGATTCTGAGCCCCATCTCCGGCATTTATGACAGGTGAATCAGCCACTTCAGCCGCGAACTTTGCTGCTCCCTCCAATTCATGTCTAATCACTATTATATTGGAGTATGAATCCAGCATCCGCACAGTATCAGCTAGGTTCTCCCCCTTAGCCAATGATGATGCCTCGGCCCCGCCTAATTCAATGAATCGCCCGCCAAGCCGTAACATCGCTGTTTCAAAGCTCAATCTAGTCCTCGTGCTGGGCTCAAAGAAAGCAACCCCCATGACTTTTCCATCAAGTATGTGAAGAATTGATTTCGCGTGCTTCTCCATTTCCTGGGCCTCTTGAAAGAGGTCCATCAAATCCCCTCGACCCCATTCAAGGGCCGAGATCACGTCCCGTCCATGCCAGTTACCCAAGGAACCCTCAAACTATACAATAATAATACTTATAAATATTTCCCTCAACAAAGGATTAGCCTCTGGAATTGGCCATCCGCTTGAGGGGCCCCATCATTGCAAGGAATCATCGGTGGAGGAGGTGGTTGGCGATCCAGCAAATGGCTTCTCGCCGCCCCTGATATTCTCAATTAGACTACTTCTAGCCTCTTGCCCGCGAATCGCGGATAAGATCATGGCTATGGCCAATATCCCCATTGATGCCAAAAAAGCAGAATGGAGGCCCTCCAGGAAACTTGCGGTGATGCCGCCCACCAAATTAGATGTGCCTAGGAATACTTGGAAAGCCACATACCTTGGAACAGCCAGAGATGCAATGGTGATTGATAGGACATAGCTAACTAAGATCCCTATATTAGCTAAAGTCCTGAGTATTCCAGATGCTCCGCCATAGAACTCGCTTCTAGCATTAGCCATCACTGCGCTGTTATTCGCAGGAAAGAAGAGGGCTGACCCCACTCCCCCAATTATTGATGCGACAACTATATAATCATATGGCGTATTTAATGAAAGAAGGGAATAAGCGGCCGCTGCAGCCATCATTAATCCAATTCCAAGCGTAGCAGGTAACCTAGCACCTATTCCGTCGCTCAATCGTCCAGCCCAGGGACCCAACAAGCTAGCCAACACGTAACCCGGTACCAAGAGTAGAGAAGCAGAAAAGGGAGAAAGACCCCTTATTCCCTGGAGATACATTATTAGTATGAANGCCGTAGATAGGTATCCAGCGCTCTGAAGAAATGCTGCAAGCATTGACGCGGCAAGAATCCTGTTTCTGAACACCCTAAAATCTATTAGTGGATACTCAATGCGCCTTTCCCAAAGAATGAAGGGAATTAATAGAGCTAATCCAGCCATCAATAAATATGAGTCATCGGCGGCTAGGCCTGTCCCAGCTATCTCGGCCGCGCCAAGAGTAACCAATGTTAATGCGGCCGCTAATAGCATTGTGCCAACGACATCGANCCTCCTCCTCACTATATTATAGTCCTTGATTTCTCGAAGACCAATGGCTACGGCTGCTATACCTATGGGGATATTTATATAGAATATGAACCTCCACCCAATGAATGTGGTTATTATGCCGCCTAGCACTATCCCAAGAATTGCACCTATGTTCCACCCGACCGATGTATAGCCATAAGCTTTTCCCCTTTTATTTGGCGGGTAATGATCAGCTATTATTGCTCCACTATTTGCTTGAATCATTGCAGCGCCGAGGGCCTGGATACCCCTAGATGCTATTAGAAATGAATCACTGGGGGCAGCGCCGCACATGGCGGAGCCCACGGTAAAAACAATGAAGCCTATATTATATATCCTTGACCTGCCATAATTATCCCCTAGCCTCCCCAATTGAGTAGTAAGCACCGCCGTTACTAATAGATAAACAAGTATTACCCACATGATGGTGAACAAGTTAGAGTGAAGGGATTGAACCATTGTCGGCAATGCCAGTATAACTATTGTGGAATCTATTGCCGCCATCATTGTACCCAGAACCACGACAAAGGTAACTATGGAGACCCTATCCATTTAATTCCCCCTACTTTATTTAGCCTAATAAAGCTTAAGCCGTTAATTAATTTAAATAATCACATTGAATTATCAAATTTCTATAAGTGGACAATCCGCTCCTTCCCATGCATGGAAACTTTCGTCCCCTTAATCCAAATATGTTAAAGCCATTCAAATCAGGTGAGATGCATATGCTTAAGTCCTTGGATTATAATTTTCAATCACCTAGCTCAGATAATGGTTTTTTAGTAAATAATTTTTCTCTTAGTTCTTTATCGAATTCAGGATCATTTCTCCTCAACCATTCAATTAATAAGGATGCATGTTCTTTTTCATCGTCCCTATTATGTTTCAGTACCTCCCTTAATGATTCATCGCTTGTTGCGCTTATCCTCTCATCATAAAACATAATCGCCTCCAACTCCTCGATAAGGCTTTGTCTAGCCCTGCTGAGATCAACAACGTGTTTATCTATATCCTTTAATTCCTCATATCTGGGCATTAATTATAGGAGGAATAAATCATCTTTATTAAATATTTAGCAAATAGCTGGCCATCTATCTTATGTTGATCATAGCAATACTAAAATAATTTGCTTATGCGCGTCGCTCCGTGATTAGCCATGGATCGAAGCTGAATTTCTCCATTCTATACGCTGAGTCCCAGAACATATATTCATAGATAGATGCGATTCTAAATTTAGTTAATGCATTGATCTTTTCCTCTTTTGTTAATTCCATGGAATCCACTATATTGAGCACAGCCCTAACGCCTGCCTCGTAAGCATCGCCGCCATACGTGTTTATCCATTCATTATATAACTTGTTTGGCGATCCATGCTTCATTAACTCCTTACCANCCTCCATATATATCCAGTAACAAGGTAATAGGGCTGCCAAGACTTCATGATAAGGCCGCGAATATGCAGTGCTTAATAGGTATGAAGTATATGCTAAGTTGGTTGGGGACATCCGGTATTCATCTATATCTATTCCCCAAAGCGAGAGATATCTTCCATGCAGGTTTCTCTCCACATTCAATGCATCTGTTATATGCGAGGCGAATAGTGATTGTTCCCTCTCATTCCGTGCCTTGGCGGAAGCCAATGCCACGGCCCTACTGAACTCCCTTAGATACAAGTGGTCCTGCACAATGTAAAACTTAAACTTATCCTCCTCTAAGGAACCATCAACGAGCCCCTTAATGAATGGGTGATTAATTATGCTATTATATATGTCCTTTATTGATGCCCATAGTTCAGCGGTAAGCATGCATACCCAGCACAGAGACTTTTTAATAAATTAAAGCGGGCTTAATCGATGCGGAATAATAATGATATTAAGCATTAATATTAATTTCCAATCGGTCTATTCCAAGTCTTAAAAGGTGGGGGAATATCAGNTTCTTCGCATGGAGATTAAATTAAGGATTGGAACATTATAAAACACATGAAACTAAAACATGCAGTTACTCTTGACAATGCTTTTCAAGTGGTCTATACAATCATGCTGAGTTAAGCGATTACTTAATAACGTATTATAATCCTCTTCTCTAATTGATATTATTGAGGATTGTACGTGGTCTTGCCAGCCCCCTCTACCGGTTCTTGCCTTATTAGTTATGAAGCTTAGAGCATTAAATGCAGAATCCATGGGAACAAAGCCAACGGAATGATTTCCATTCTTAAATCCAATAATAACAGCGAATTTTCCGCTAGGCTTCCACGCATTAACTGTGGAGTTATTAGGACTAGAAACATAATGCCCTACAACCATATAGGGGCCAATAAACCCCAATTCACACTTAGATGCTCCAGTTCTTGCTGACCCCACGTAAAAGAAGAACAAGTCATCCTTATTGAGTAAGTTCCGAGCAGTAAAGCCGTACTTACTAGGCTCAACACCAAAATATCACTAAATTATTGGGGTTAGTTACGAAAATTCAATGCTTAGCCACGTATTGTTTAAGATTCAAGTGCTTAAAAACTAATAGCATAGGCAAGCATTATGAGTATAATAAAAGGTCGTCTCCATTAAATAACTTGGGCTGACTATTCTATTCATCTTCCCTCACCAGAGACCCCGTCCGTTAGGGCGGAGTAGTTTACTCTTTACCCACGGGCTTATTAGTATCCTATCTCAATACCATACTACCTATTGCACAATACTATTTCTAGCTAATTTAGATTTCATCTATTCACTAATAGTCTTTACATTTTGGTCTATGCCTTTCATAAATAGACAGAGAATGAGGATCAACTAGTAATGTAGTCATGTATATATACCCCGGCCCCATGTATTCCTAAGTGGATTGCCCCTTTCCAGTATTGCCTGGCAGCAGTGAGGAGAGGAGCCTCATATCAAACTTATTGGCTGAGCTGGATTATCATGAACTTACATATATGCTTGAGCCCATTTATGTGGCTGTGCCTATTTATAGCGAGGCCACGTTGATTGTTGACTCTAAACCTGTAAAAGCTGTGCCGCTTCCCCCATCTCCATCACTTCACGGTAGAGTTAGGCAATACATGGTAAGCGAATTACCCAATAACCCGCTTCATCTCAAGTCTATGTATGAGGAGGCGGTTAATTATGGAGCTGAGTTATTGGTTCTAAGGGGTCGTGGCTTTGGCTTCATATCGCGTGGGCCGGGTCTCTCGCTTCAGGGCAATGATTATCCGCCGATACCGGCAGTAGTGGTTGATGAATGGAACTATAAAGGAAATAGCTTAGAAGTAGAAATAGAGGCGAGGATCAGCGAGGGTTTGGCTTATAACCTGGTAATTGAGAGGCAAGGGGAAACAGATGATAAAATAGTTGTATCAACTCATCTTGATTCGTGGCCTCGATTAAATGATAATTGCCCTGCCATANATGTGTTGATTAAGTTGATACGGTTCATAGTGGATAGGGGTGCCAAGAAGAGCATCGAATTCGTTATAGCAACGGCTCGTCACTTTGGGGATCCTATTCTTCCCAGCATGTACTGGGGACTNGGTCATCGGCAATATTTTAATAGGTTTGGCAATGATGCTGCATTAGCCATAATTTTCGAGTCCGGGGCAGCATTAAGCTCAGTTGCGTCTGAGGAGTTTCAGGGACTGCTTGGTATACGGCTTGGCCATCCTCCATTTGCGGCATCCATTCATCCGGATTCCATGGGGATCCCAATCATTCATGTGGAGGGAGGCTTAGATGTGTTAACAATGTTGGAATCCATGATTGAGTCGCTGGATGCCGTAGAGGACTTATCAACTAAGTTGACCGAGAATTATGTTGCCGCTGTTTCCTCGTCTTTATCTAGGTTCGGNATGGGGCACCTAATCAATAGGATCGATAAGCATAATAGATCAACCGTGAGGCGATTACTAACCAAGTACCTCGTTATTAATGATAAGGAAGTGGTGAGGCCCACCTCGATCCTGGATTTTTTGGCCTCAACTAGAGGGATTGATGTAGCCGAGGCTGGAAGCGGGTTTAAATTAATTGGGAGGAATTCCCCCGAATCCTCGATAAGGGCTCGCATTGATGATGTAATCCATGATATTAGGCGGATATTGATTCATGGAGAGTGAATTACCATTCAAGACCCATTAAGCCAATGAATCCCTTATCATAGTAATGCTTTACTTCTCGCATTTCAGTAACTAGGTCAGCCTTATCCAGTAATTCCTGTGGTGCGCCTCGGCCGGTCACCACTATATTGGTCTCATTAGGGACAGAATTCAATGCATCCAATAATTCACTTGTTGAGAGCAAGCCATTCTTTATCGAGTTATTGGCCTCATCAAGTACCAATAAGAATGGTTTCACCTCTATGCTTCTTTGGATAGCATGGTGGAGGACTAATCGTGGATTCCTCAGCATGAGTGGATCCATGAAGTACTCCTCCACAAGGTCGCCGAGTCGAGTCGTTATTGCCTCGCGTTCCCCTACAGTGCTTGATCTATAATACGGCGTTTTCATTAAGTGGGCTATTATTGATTTAAGTCCATGCCCGCTTGCCCTAAGCACTAATCCGAGGGCCGCCGTGGTCTTGCCTTTTCCATTTCCTGTATAAACCAGAAGCAATCCCATGGGCAGCGGTAGCTTAGGCTAGAAAAAGCTTTTCGTTNCTCCTGCAAAGCATTGAACACTGCCTTGAGCCGTCCATATTCATCCTCCAATCCATACCGAAGAGCCTTCGTCATTAACTTCGCCAATCTATCCCTCAACTTCTTGGCATATTCATTGCCCCTCAACTGAACTACGCCTCGTTTAACCTTAGCAATGAATTCCTCGGCCTCTCTCATGGTTTCCTCGATCTCCACGGCTATGGCTACTTCGCTTCCCCGAGGTTCTTCCCGCTTATTTACATTTATATTAAGAAATATGGGTGCATGAAGCACTTTAGGATCGGGTTTAAGTAGTTCATATTTACCTATGAGGAAGCCAGCTATTATGTACCTAACTAATTCGGATACGCCATTTAACCCCTCTTTCTNCGCTATATCGGTCAGCAGTTCCTTTACTTGTTTATGAACCCGAACGGAGACCACGGAGCCATCCCTATCCGGCGCTGCGAATAGCAACTCATAATCCGGTTGNTTTTTTTCCTGCCTAACAGCGACCGAGCTCATCGGTGTTGGTGGGCATGGGCTTAAATCACCTTATTAGATAATTTAGAAAATAATATACATATACTACCAATGGGGGGNGATGGAGTTATGGTGGATGGCTGGTGAGGGAATCTTTATATTTGCTCTGAGGCGCCTCTTTTCGTTGATTAAGGATGGCCTCAGAGGAAGCTAGTCAACTTGAGGAGTGGCAGCCGAGGACTCAACTTGGCAAGTTAGTTAAGGAGGGTAAAGTACGAAGCATAGACGATATCTTCAGCATGAATACGCCCATAAAGGAACCGGAGATAGTAGATGCATTGCTGCCCGGCTTAAAGTATGAGGTGCTTGACATAAAGGTAGTGCAAAGGCAAACTGATGCCGGTGAGGTCAGCCAATTCCAAGCAGTAGTTGCTGTTGGTAATGAGAACGGTTATATCGGCATAGGCATCGGCAAGGCTAGGCAAGTAAGCCAAGCAATAGATAAGGCAGTGAGGAATGCCAAGATCAAGATAACCCCGGTGAGGAGGGGATGTGGATCATGGCACTGCTCCTGCGATGAGCCGCATAGCATTCCCTTCCAAGTCAAGGGCAAGTCAGGCAGCGTTGAGGTAAGCCTAATACCTGCCCCGAAAGGCGTTGGCCTAGTGGCCGGCGATACTGCCAAGAAGATCCTANCACTAGCTGGAATAAGGGATATTTGGCTTGATGCAAGGGGTAGGACCAGGACTACTATTAATTTCGCCAAGGCTGTTTGGAATGCCCTAAGGGACACATATGGGTTCAGAATATAGGTGATGATGCATGGAGACACAACAAGCACAGAAGAAATTCATCGCCGTAATCAGATTAAAGGGCGATGTGGATATTCCCGAGGAAATAAGGCGCTCGCTTCACATACTTGGCTTGAGGAGTCGATACTCCTGCATAGTGTTGCCTGATTCCCCATCGCTGCGAGGAATGCTTACCACAGTGAAGGACTGGGTCACATGGGGTGAGGTTGATAAGGATACGCTTTTACTATTATTGAAGGAACGCGGACGACTAAGGGGCAATAAGCCGCTCACGGATGATGCTGCTAAGGAGTCGGGGTGGAGTGGAATTGATGACTTCGTTAACGCATTAATTAATGGCTCTGCATCGTTGAGGTGCGGGAATGGCAGGAAGTGCATTAATGGGCTTAAGCCATTCTTTAGGCTGCATCCCCCAAAGGGCGGTCTCAATAGCATTAAGAAGTATTATGGATACGGCGGTGACTTGGGTTACCGTGGAAGCGGCATAAATGAATTACTGAGAAGAATGCTATAGAGGATGTCTATTATTTCTTAATTGTTGAAAAATTTAAAAAGGCACGTGCTCCCACTTGATGAAATGACCAGGAGATTCACAAGAAAGACCAGGAAATTGAGGGGTTGGAGGACCCATTCATGGGGAAGGGTTGGCCAACATAGGAGAAACAACAGTGGAGGAAGCGAGAGGGTTGGTTTACTCAAGCACAAGAAGAGTTTGTTAATGGAGATGGCGGAGAAAAATAATGGCTGGCCCCTCATAGGAAAGCACGGCTTCACGCAGCCGCCTCCGCTTCGCTCTCATTGGAGGCCAATAAACGTGGGGAGTCTCGGCGAGATCGTTGAGGAATTAGCCGCGGAAGGAAAAATAAGTATGGAGTCAGGAAAATACGTTGTTGATTTGGAGTCGTTGGGTTTCAATAAGCTTCTGGGGGGCGGGCACATGGATAAGCCAATTATAGTGAAGACGCCAGCCGCATCAGCGTCAGCGATAGAGAAGGTAAAGAAGGCAGGCGGCGAGGTACTGATCCTACGCGGCGTGATTCANTGATTTTGCCCATCATTCCAATATGTTGCACTAAATTTAATAATGGGCGANTTCATGGTTTTAGGCAATGAGCGGTAGGTTCATAGATAGGGTGGAGCCGTTGCTGCGGCTAGTGCCGACGGTTCCTAAGCCTAAGGTAGCGCTATCCATGTCAAGTAGGCTCCTCTGGACATTTCTGGCATTANCCGCATATATGGTTCTCTCGATCNCTCCATTATATGGCGTTAATGAAGCGCAGGCGGCTCCATTGTTTAACCCATTAATTGCCGTGATATTCGCGTCTCAGTCGGGAACCATGGCGGNGTTGGGAATTGGTCCAATAATAATTGCGGGAATAATAATGGAGCTCCTAGCGTTCTCCGACATAATGAACATAGATATGGAGGATCCAAATGATCAAATGAGGTTCAATGCATTCACGAAGCTTGTTGCTGTGATAATAGCGTTCGGTGNAGGCGCGATAATGATAGCTGCTGGNCAGTTGGGGGTAATATCGCCTGGACTAGCATTCATTGTTTGGCTACAATTAGTGTTTGGCGCGGTAATAGTTATCCTGCTTGACGACATGGTTTCAAAGGGTTGGGGATTAGGGAGCGGAATAAGTCTATTCATATTGATAAGCATAATTAGAACCATGTTCTGGGACACGTTTTCCCCAATAATACCGCCGGGCCAGGTGCTGCCCCTCGGCGTCGTGCCCGCAATAGCCGTGGGCTCATACATAGCTGCGGTTGATCACACATTAGCGGCATTGGCATCAATACTATATAGGNTCGGGTATCCCAGCCTAATCGGGTTAATAGCGACCATAGTGCTTGGCGGACTTGTTCTCTATGTTGAATTAATGGAAGTATCGATACCAATGGTATTGACTCAGTACGGTGGATACAAGATATCATATCCATTTAAGGTAATGTATGTATCGGTGCTCCCAATAATATTCACTGCATATACCGTGGCCTTANTTTATAATGGGTTATACTTCGTNGCTACCACGTATAATGCTCATGCCGCTAATCCAGTTCTAAATGCCTTGGCTTGCGTTCACCAGATAAGCCTAAATGGACAATTAACTACTGCTCCATGCACTTCCTCACTGCTTTACTTCCTGCAATCCACCCCTCTCCAATTAACGCCGCAATTCGCGGTGGTTCATATAGTGCTTTACGCGTTGCTCTCAATAGTTTATGCGTATCTTTGGGTTAACTTGGCCGGTATGGGTGCTGAGGATCAAGCAAAGACCATTGCAGAGAGTGGGTGGCACATACCTGGCTTTAGGTCGAGCACGCGGGTAATAGCTAGATACTTAGAGAGATACATAAACGCGTTAACCCTTACCAGCGGATTAATTGCAGGCATAGTGGCTGCTTTAGNGGATATCCTAGGCGTCTTTGGGACAGGCATAGGATTAATACTCCTAGTTGAGATAGTGATACAGTACTACTCATTGGCTATGCAGGAGCAATTATTCGAGATGTACCCCATGCTGAAGAGATTTGCCGGGAAGCTTTGATGCCACGACGAAAGTCATTCCATTACTATAAATCTCCCTAATGATTCCCCTCTTAACTAGATCCTCATACATATTCCTCCAATCATCACCGGCAGCCTTTAACTCATCCTCAAACGCCGGCTTTGGCAGGGGCTCCTCCGGCAACTTAATGCTTACTTGCTCGATGACTGTGATCCGCTCCGCTGGCCGTGCCTTTAACCTCAGGTAAAACTCATCCTCGGCAACATCATAATAAGCATCAACCTCGCCGTTCTCGGCCATGGAAATGAAGTCCTCGACTTCAAGCCGCTCATTCAATGCCTTTGATAATTCAAGTCCANTCATCCACCTATCGCTTGGTATCAATGATGTTATTGATTTATTGTTATTCATGACTTATGAGGCTGAGGTGGACGTTTTTAATTCGAGTGATTAAAATAAATCGATAATCACTGATTACTTCCCTTGCTCTCTAAATTCCTTTCGATGGTCCACCTAATTATATTCATGACCTCCTGCCTCCTTGCATTGGTTCTATAATTCCTTATCGATATTGCAATTATGCTGCCTCCCTCCCCCTTCTCTAAGTCATAATTAAAAGCATCCCCCTCGCTGAGCCGCTTTCCCCTCACTAAATCCTCATCCCCCCTCCTATACTCCTCTAGTTTCCTGATGAGGAATTTCGTGGGCTTCGCCTCCGGATCAAGGGGCTTCAGGGGCCTCACCACTAGGGAACGATCATCTCCCTCTACCTCTCCAATTTTTTCCCCATCACGTGACTTTAAATCAACCATGGTTCCAGACTTGGGCTGCGAAGCTGGAGGAGGAACCGATTGGGTCTGTAATTGATCCGCTGGAGTTATTGATCTCGACTTTATCTCATTATCAATTGCCTGCTCTGCATCCCTCAATGTTGATATTCGTCCTCTAGCTCCATTATCCTCTTCCTGAGCCGCTCCTTTATATCCAGCAACTTCTTTACTTCATCCTGCATTAAGTTACTATATTCCTCAACTCTATTTATCCTTTATCCCATTAATGGCCTTAGATGATATGCATTTATTGGACGGAAATAGATATTAAAGCCGCGCTTCTCAAAATAAATGTGAATAGGCCTACAGTGTTATCAATAGGTAACCTGAACCTAGATATCTACATGAAGATAGGGGGCCTCCCCGGAATAGATGAGGCCGTGGATGCATTCGAGGCTTATGTGGGCGGCGGCGGTTCAGCGGCTAATTTCTCTGTTCAAGTCGCTAAACTTGGCCTTGCTTCCCGCTTCATCGGCTCGGTGGGCACCGATACTGTGGGCGATATACTTGTAGATGAATTAAGAAATCTCGGCATCGATACACGCTTCATTAAGCGCATAGCATATGAGAAGACAGGCACAGTCACTGTTCTCGTGGGATTGGATGGCAGCAAGAGAATGATTGCCTACAGGGGCGCAAATATGGGCTTAATACCAAGTGATTTAGATGGAGCCGCAGTTGAAGGCATCAACCATATACACTTAGCAACAGGCAGAACCGAGATAATAGAGGCTGGGCTCAAGAAGGGAAGATCAATTGGCGCCACGGTCTCCATAGATGGCGGAACCAATCTAGCCAGGAAGGGGATAGATGTGGTGGCAGCGCTCGTCCGAGGCATTGATGTGATGTTCATGAACTCGGTTGAGGCCAAGATACTGAGCGGGGCGGAGGACCCAATAAAGGCAGGTTTCAGCATCTATAGTAAGGTGGAGCCACGGGAATTAATAATAACCCTCGGCCCAAAAGGGGCGCTCTGCATCAGTGGCAATGAATCCAAGGTGGTGGAATCATTCCGTGTGACGCCCATAGATACTACAGGAGCTGGGGATGTATTCGCGGCGTCCTATATATCGGCTAGGCTAATGGGATTAGATATAGTTGAGAGACTCATATTTGCCAATGCCTCAGCCTCCATATCAGTCACGAGGAGAGGCGCCCGCTCTGGACCACGTTTAGATGAAGTGCTTGAATTCCTCTCATCAATAGGATACAAGGAAATAGTGGAGAAACTAACCAATGAACCCTAAAAATGGATTTGAAGTGAGCCTCATGCATTGCTTCTCATCACAGAGAAACAATTTTGATAAAAAACAAACGGTGGGTCCCGCCCTTCAGAGCGGAGGAGGCCCAGAGGTGCAAGATTAAAAATCCTCATCCCAAAAGGCGAGACCTGCCGTTATCTTCATCAACTCCTTGCCACTTCCTTAGCCAAGATGAAATGCGCACTAACTATTACTGCGCCAGCGCTTCTTGCCGCATCCACGATCTTCACGGCATCAGTCTCATCACGTGCTGGATAAATGAGAATAGCAACCCCAA
>LOBW01000005.1 GCA_001516585.1 Thermocladium sp. ECH_B | reverse complement strand
GGGTCGTCCCTAGATAAAGCAGCCTCATCCTCTCTGGTTAAATACATTGAATGAGGCTTTATTTTTAGTTTAAAATAGTTTCCCGAAAAGTGAGCTACCTCGCCCTTAAGGGCGAGGCTTCCCGCTTCCCTGCCCCGCCTTGCCCATCGTTATGGGTAGTGGGCGGAGCTCCACGGGCGCTGCGGGCGGCTCCCACCCTGCATGCTTCAAGTGATTGAGAGAGGAATTATAATCCCTATCAGCCCTCCAACCAGACTGGGCACTCAAACACCCCATCACTAAGTTAAGTCCTTTACGTAGCCACACTTGGCGCACGCCTTCGAGGAATTCCTTGGATCCACTAAAACCACCTTCTTCCCATACTTCCCCAACTGATACTCCACGATGCCCCTAAGCTCGTGAAAAGCGACGTCGTGAAGCCTCATCCTCAGCCCTCTGGAAGACTTGCCGACAAGTTGCTTAACGGAGATACCTCCATAACCACAGCATCATAATGCTCCGCAAAATACCTCCCCAACTTCATGTATAGATCCCTTCTAAGGCTCTCCATGTGCTCATAAGCCCTAGCCAGCTCCATCTTAGCCTTGAACCAGTTCTTAGATAGAAACTTCTTCCTAGAGAGGGCCTTATGCAGCCTCCTCACCTTCTTAAGCGCCCTCTCATAAGGCCTCAAGTTTGGGAGGAACTCCCCATCCGAGGTCACTAGCAACTTCTCTATCCCGACATCGATCCCCACTGCCCTTCCAGTGTTTAGTAGCTTTGGGAATTCATAATCCTCAACAATGAATGAGACATGCACTTTTCCACTCCTAGTCATTTTCACCACTACACGTTTAACTTTCTCTAGCGGGAAGTCCCTATGAACGATTAATTTAAACGTCCCTAGACTTGATAACCTCAACACGAGCCTCTTATTCCCACTCGTTCTAACTTCCCTAGCCAATATCCTCCAACCGCTCTGCGGATAAACCAGGGAGTAGTACTTATGGGGTTTCTTCTCCCTCGGGAAACGCGATAACCCATCGAAAAAGCGCTGCCTAGCCTCATAGTATCTGTCGGCGATCTGTTGCAGTACCTGTGAGTATAATTGTTGGTACTCCTCATCTTGTTTCCTCAAGTCGAGGGCTAGTTGCCTCAACTCCGTGAGGGTTAATCCCTTCCCATCCCTTTGATAGAAGTACTTGTCTGCCCATCGTAGGGTGTTGTAGATCTCCGAGGCTAACCTCAATTGGGCTTTTAACGCCCTCAACGTCTGTCGATCGGCGTACGCTCTGAACCTAAACCCCACGATGGGCATCAGAAAAATAGGAACGTCACTAATTTAAAGTTATTCCCCTCATCCCAACCATAAATGGCGAGGCTTTCCCCATGTGAATAATTAGAGCAGCTCTATCTCTATTTTAACGTCCTCTGGAACCTTTATCCTCATTAATTGCCTCATAGCCCGCTCATCCGCATCAATATCTATTAGTCTCTTATGTATCCTCATTTCCCAATGATCAAAGGTATGATACCCCTGACCACTGGGCGCCCTTCTAACGGTCACCATCATCCTCTTAACGGGAAGCGGGGCGGGTCCCCTAACCCTGACCCCTAGCTTCTGCACTAAGTCAACTATGTCCCTAGCTAAACCATCCACGGCCTCGGGATCCGTCCCCCATATCCTGATTCGCGCGGTTTTAGGCATTATATCTTCACTTCAACCAAGAACCATTAGGTCTTTATTTCTACCTTAGCCGGCTTAATCTCGATTATTTGCCCAGCAGCAACTGTCCTACCCATATCCCTTAGCGCGAATCGACCGAGCGCAGCCATATCGCTGTACCTCTCCACAACCACCGGCTTCAGCGGCTTCATCCTAACTATAGCGACATCGCCCTTCTTTAGGAACTGAGGCTTCTGCTCAACGGTTTGACCGGTCCTTGGATCAAGCTTGGAAATTAGCTCAATGAACTGAGTCGGCACTGTAGCTGTATGGACATGCATTACCGGCGTGTAGCCAACGCCTATCGCGGTTGGGTGCTCCAATATGACTACACGAGCAACTATTTCCTCAGCAACAGTGGGCGGATTATTCAAGTGACCCAGTACATCGCCCCTCTTCACATCGTTCTTATCAATTCCCCTAACATTTATTCCAACGTTATCTCCTGGCTTAGCGTCCTCTAGCTTCATGTGATGAGTCTCAATGCTTCTCACATCGCCTACCTTAGCCGAGGGCATCACTACTATCCTGTCACCGTTCTTTAGTATACCGCTCTCAACCCTACCCACTATAACGGTGCCCGCACCAGTTACCGAGAAGACGTCTTGAACGGGCATTCGCAGCGGCTTGTCAGTTAGCCTAGGCGGTGGCTGTAGGGCGTCAAGAAGCTCCAATAGTGTTGGGCCGTTGTACCAACTCATTGTGGTGCTCTTGGCCTTTATATTATCGCCGGTGACGGCGCTAACCGGTATGAAGGGCACCTTGGTCGGATCATAACCAAGCAACCTCATCAACTTGCCTAGATCGGCCTTTATTTGCTCGAACCTCTTTTGGTCGAAATTAACTACATCCATCTTATTTACGGCAACTATTAATTGATTAACGCCGAGCGTCTTCAATAGGAAGAGGTGCTCCCTCGCTTGTCCCTGAGGCCCTATGGCTGCCTCGAATTCACCTGGCCTAGCGGACACTACGAGTAGGGCAGCATCTGCTTGGCTTGCGCCAACTATCATGTTCTTAACGAAGTCCCTATGACCTGGTAGATCTATGATTGTGATGAAGTACTTAGGAGTCTCGAAACCAACATGCATTGCATCAATAGTGATTCCTCTCTCCCTTTCCTCCTTAAGCCTGTCCAGTATCCAGGCATACTTGAAGTCTTCCTTTCCAAGCTTCTTTGCTTGCTCCTCNATCTCTTTAAAGCCCTTCTCATCAACGTAACCGGTCTCTAANAGTAGCCTACCCGTTAGGGTGGACTTGCCGTTATCTATATGCCCCACTACTGCGAGGTTTATGTGCGGTTTCTTCAATGCACTCTCCTGCGGTTGCTTAACTATGCTCATATCGAACTCCACTTAGGTTCTGAATTTAAAAGCTTAACTACGCCGAGGCAATTGAGAACAGAGAGAAAAGGGCAATACATTATTGCCTCCGCACTACCCCATGATGGGGTTCCCCAGTTAAGGAGACGCATCCATTAATGTAGAATACTCCCCACTCTTTCCCCTATATCCTCATCGCGAAGCGAACTCCCCTCCCAAGTTAACTACCCCGGGCCCTTACGGACTGGGTCTCCGGTGAAGAAAAATGAAAACGCTTCATCAAACTTTCACCGATCTCCTTCCTCAGAAACAAAGCCCTTGCCTCGATCCCTCATGTGGATGCGAATATATATGCCTACGTGGAGTTGGCGCAATTCAAGCATATCCTCTTCAGCCCAATCCTAATGCTATGTTTTCTGCAAACCAATCGTCCACAGGAGGCGCAGGTTGATACTGAATAATCGCCGCAAATATAACAAGCCGTCTCCAAGCATACTAGGCAGATACCGTGTTCCTTATCGAAATCCAATTCACAAACATGCCTACCGCACTTATTGCATACATACTTGGCAATATTATCCTTACATATATCACACTTATGGTCAAGTCCCATCGCTTAGGTCTCCCCGCCTAGAATCATCCCAAGCGTTTTACCTTATTAAATTATCGAACTTATATTTACTTATTAACTATGTACTCCGCCCCATTGCTTGTCCTACTCATTAATCCTAACTGCTCCAAATTGCTGAGCGCCTTACTTATATAGGAAAGAGGCACTTTCATTACTTCATCTCCATACCACNCACGCATCCTATCCAAGATTTCCGTGAGACCCCAATGCTTCTTTGACGAAGCCTCCTCTGTCACTATTCTCTTAACGAAGTTAGTCACGTCCTCGGTTATATTCCATGGATAAACGAACCACTTCCAATCGGTTACATTTAATGAATAATAATCAGGCTTGAATTTAGCTACTGTTGATATCCATTGGAGTGCCGCTGACCTCACTTCGCTTGCGCCGGCCTTCTCAGCATAGGCCTTCGCCAATGCAATGCTGTCACCCGTATCCACAATGTCATCTATGACGAGCACCCTCTTACCCATTAAGCTTTCTCCCTTTGCCTCATGCTTAATGAATGCCTTCTCTATAACTTGAGCAGTGCTAGGCCAATGAACAACTTGAACGCTCACTAAATCGGTTACGCCTAAATTATCGCAGACCAGCCTAGCCGGCACATAACCGCCGCGGGCAACGGCCATGATTACTTCGGGCCCCCATCCACTATTGATTATTTTATTGGATAAATCACGTGCCCAATCAACTATTTCATCCCAAGACACCAGCTTCACGGCAACTCTAACCATAACATTAACAACTATATAAATCAAGGTTTATGAATATTACGCAAAAACATGATTGTGAAACTCATGATAGCCTATTCTAGAGGGGATTCCATGCAGTCCACGCATTAATCTGCCTAAGCTCTTGTTGAGCTAAATCTCGCTTTTAAAACTAGATAAATAAAGGTGAAGCCCAATCATGGCTTAAGGCGTTCCCAAGCATTCTATGGTAAAGAGAACGACAAGCACCCCCTTTTAGGGTTGGGGAGGGGTTAATCCTTGTATCTGGCTGATCCGGCTGCAAACCTTAAAAATATGGATTTTCATTGTGAATCATGTCGAGGCTTTCTGCCATGGCTTATTTCGAGAAATGGTTCATACTAGGAGTTATAGCCGGCATTATAGCAGGCCTAGCCGCGGCTACGTTTTATATTCTTTTACATCTATTTGAGTTAATATTCATTGAGAAGTTAGTTGACGTATCCTATCCTAGACCTATTGGCGAGGGGGGTAATCCCCTAGCATTCACTTTTCACACTGGTAGGTATTATCTTATCCCGTTGTCTTTGGCGTTAGGTGGATTATTATCCGGGTTAATAGTTTACACCCTTGCTCCAGAGGCTGAGGGGCATGGAACGGATGCCGCCATAAGGGCTTATCATTATTTCCAAGGCAAAGTAAGGCGAATCGTAATACCGGTGAAGATAATTGCTTCAGCGATAACAATAGGTTCCGGAGGAAGCGCTGGAAGAGAGGGACCTACTGCTCAATTCTCTGCTGGTGTTGGATCAATGCTTGCGGATTTGCTTAAACTTTCGCCGGAGGATAGGAGGAGAATGGTTGCCATTGGGATAGGGGCTGGGATAGGTTCCATTTTTAAAACACCAATAGGCGGTGCTTTACTTGCGGCTGAAATACTTTATAGAAGGGATTTAGAGCCGGAAGTAATTTATCCAGCCTTAGTTGCCTCCGCAATAGGGTATGCAATATTTGGTTCCATATTCGGCTTTACTCCGGTTTTTGGGTATTATTATGAACCATTTAATCCCTTAAGGCTACCTCTCTATGGGATTTTAGGCTTGATTACCGGTGCTTTAGCCATAATGTATGTGAAGGTATTTTATGGAGTCAATTCATTTTTTAAGAAAATGCGGATTCCCAATCACTTTAAGCCAATGGTGGGCGCTGCGTCTACAGGCGCCATAGCATTATTAGCGCCGGAGGTTCTTGGAACTGGTTATGGCTGGATAGATTTAATGGAGTATGGGAGAATCAATACATTATATTCCCCACTCATCCCACCATTAATATTAATAGTTCTTTTACCGGTCCTCAAAATTCTAGCCACCTCATTCTCGGTGGGCTCAGGCGGCAGCGGCGGCGTTTTCGCGCCAGGCCTATTTATAGGAGCCTCCATTGGCGCAAGCATAGGACTATTTTTCCGCTATTTGTTTCCATCAATAGTTCCCAGCATTGCACCCTTCGTGATAGTTGGAATGGCTGCATTCTTCAGCGCTGCTGGGAAGGTGCCCTTATCCGTGATAGTTATGGTTACGGAAATGACGGGAAGCCTGCAATTGCTGCCTGGCACCATGATAGCAGTTGCAGTATCATACTTNGTATCCGGGAATTACACGATTTATCAATCCCAAGTGCCCACTAGAAGGGATTCACCAGCCCATAGATCCGAGTACGAGATGCCCCTGCTGAGATTAATCAAGGTGAGCAATGCCAAGTTGATTGACGTCAAGGTAAGAATCGACGATGAGGTAGGCAAGGCCTTAAGCATAATGCTGGAGCAAAAATTCCTAAGCTTACCTGTAATTGATAGTTCAGGCAAATTAATAGGCATTGTTTACTTAAATGATTTAAGAAAAGCCAAAGAGGAGGAATTAGTCGGCAAATACGTAGTTAGAGGAGTGCCTTATGTGAATCCTAATTCCAGCCTTGAAGATGCATGGGAAATAATGAGCAGAAACAGAAGTAGATGGGTTTGCGTAGTTGAAGACAATAAATATAAGGGGATAGTCACAATGGAGAGTTTATTGGCTGCCTATAAAGAAAGGGCACCACAATCGATCTCCTCTCCACCTTAAGGAGGAAACCCCTGGACTTGGTTACCTCGCCTTTAAGGAATCCCACTTCCTGCCCACTCCCAAATAATGAAGATCTCTCATTATCTAGGCTTAATAGCTCAGGAAACCCGCATGCTCTAATTTATGGTATCATTCTCGTTTATTAATGCCTTGAATTCGCTGGACTCATTTCTTTTCCTGGATCAAATCGAACTCAAAGCCTGCAATGAATAGTCTACCATCCATTATTAACTTTCGTCTAGCCAAGTCAAGCTCGTTCATAAGCCCCTCGCGGATCTCATACTCGACATTGCCCGTAATGCATTCCCCATTTTTTATAATGAATGAATTGGTCAACGGCTTGCTTGATCCAGACCAATCATTGTTCAGGGTTATCTTTATCCAATTAATCCAGCCCTCTAGCCCCGTCTTAGTTATGGGGCCACTGAATCTTAGCCTAACATTAAGATCCGCACCGGACCTGTTGCAGTAGCGAATCGCAGCCTCATACTTATGGTAACCACCGAGGTCCCTCGCTACATATACTATGAATCTATGAATTATTACCTCCTCATCCACGAATTATAAGAGGGAATCCTTAGGTCTTAAAGATTTACTCTGAAGAGCCAACAGCTTTGTTGAGTAATAAAAATCCCCATTAACGCAAGCAATATTTCTGATTCATAAAGAGAACGAGAAACCTCGCCCCTCAAGGCGGAGAGGGAGTTGGCACTCATGATTTCCATCATGTGGTGGGGCAAAATTAAAAAGGGCAATGCTGGTTTAGGAATTTCATGAGGGCCCGTGGTCTAGCGGCTAGGACGTTCGCCTTACACGCGAGAGGTCCCGGGTTCAAATCCCGGCGGGCCCACTTCTACTTGCCATAGAAGACCATGATTCCATGGCTTCATTCATGTTTTAATGATTATGCCGCGGTTATCGTAGATTGATTTCATGCTAATTGCTATAGATGCTTGCGGTGGATTCATTATAACCCCATATTTTGATTGTGTTTGGGCATAGCATGTTTTCTTGTAATTGCGTGTCCAATTAATGGTAACGCATATATAAATATTGCGCATAAACCCCATTAATAGACTCCATAATCTCCAACTTCAACCTAATTTACTCATTAATTCAGTCAATGTATGCTCCGAAGGGCGAGATTATTTATTCCTATGGCTTGGGGATGATTCCTAAATTAATAAAAACACCGAAATATATTTGTTGATTCATGGGCTTCATAGATGCGCATACCCATCTGATTTTCCCTAGATTAATAGGCGGCGATGTGGAGAGAATGAGGTTGGAGCTACGGGACGGCTTTAAAGCGATAGATTATGGTAGCGTTAAGGATGTAGTTAAGTTAATGGATGAATTAGGCATGGATTATGCGGCTATAATGGCTTACCCAGCATCAATATATGGCGATGTGAGCGATCTTCCCCTTAGGGTCATAAATGTGGTTAAGGAGTATGCGGATAGATTCGCCGTATTTGGGGGCCTCGATTTCCAGAGAATCAATGGAAAAAGAGAGGCCCTGGATTCGCTTGAGAGGCAGTATGAGGCCGGGATAAGTGGGATAAAGCTGCATCCAGTGCATCAATGGGTGAAACCAAATGCCTATAGAGAGGAGGAGGGAAGAGTAACTGCCCTGGAGGCCCTCTATGAATTCGCTGTGGACAATGGGCTGCCGGTCACCATTCATACGGGCACGAGCGCATTCTCGCCAGCTAGGAATAAGTATGGGGACCCAATATTCATAGATGATGTGGCGGTGGATTTCCCTAGACTACAATTACTTATGGCGCATGCAGGTAGACCAATATGGATGCAAACCGCTTTTCAATTGGCCAGAATAAGGAGCAATATATATCTGGAGCTATCCGGCATACCGCCCAAGAGACTGCTCTCCTACCTCCCCCGAATAATTGAGCTAAGCGATAAATCGATTTATGGAAGCGACATAGGAAGCCCGGGAGTAAAGGGACTCAGGGAGAACCTCGAGGAATTCCTCTCAATAGACTTGCCCAGGAACTCGCTGGAGGCAATGACATCAATAAATGCCAGGCGACTGATTAAACCATTATCGGCAATCTGACCTCCTCCCCGCCTTGAGGGCGAGGCTTTTCGCCCCCTTAACCCCCATTTTGGTAATTACCGCTTATTTCACTCAATTGGATGCATCATCCCCATTATTGAATCGATACTATGATGAACGACCCCGCGGCTCGTCCTTCAAGCATCACCGTGTAGGGGGGACACCCCCGCTCTGCCTGAATCCCAACGAGCCGACTAAATCCGTGAGTGACTTAGCCTTAAAAACATTTCGTTAAGGAACTCGATCACTCATTGGGGGGGGGGGTAAAAAATAAAAATGCCTATGCTCGATCAATGCAAGGCCCCGGTAGCTTAGACTGGGTGAGCACCCGGCTGAAGACCGGGGGGTCCTGGGTTCAAATCCCAGCCGGGGCATCACGTTTACCTAGCATAAGTATGGTCCTAACCAGCTCCGCATGGCTCCACGTGAGCGGTGCAACGCTGATTGGTTTACCGGCGCCATCCACCTGCTCAGGCAGTAGTCCTGCCTTGGTTGCCTTTGATGTGGCCCACTTGATGAGCTGAGCTGCTTTATCTAGGTTGCCGATCATTATGTTCCATTGGGCTAACCATAGTGTCGTTATTATCCAGGGATTACCGGGGCCATTAACTGCCCTTTGATACTGGTCCCCCACGTATCTCGCTAATCCACCCACGTCTTTAACCCAAAGCTTCTCCTCAATTGCCTTAACCGTGTTTATCATCAAGGGATCGCTGGGGTCAATAACTCCTAGAATCGCTAGTCCCAGNATGCTGGAGTCTAATTCCTCGTCTGGCATTAACTTGCCTCCCCTCGATGTGAAGCCGCGGATGTATAGGCCATGATCCTTCATTAAATCCCTATAATTATTTATTATGGAGTTCGCCATTGATTCGTATTCCTGCTTCTTATCCTCCTCTCCAAAGAGATCAGCGAAGCGAGCCGCGGCTCGTAGTCCAGCCACCACGGACGCAATAGTCCATGAATAGACCCCGCATCGTTCCTCCCACAAGTCATGTGATGGCAGGGGAAGCCCATCCCTTACGTACTTAACCATGAAGTCGCCCGCCGCCTTGACAAGCGGCTTATAGAAGTCCTTCACGAAATCCATATCCCTATATCTCATATAGTGCCTCCACAATGCGTATACGACAAGCGCCGTCTCATCTTCCTGTATGGGAAGTGAGCCGCACTTGGTTGCCCATGAGTGCCATGTGGATCCCCATCTTCCATCAGCCTTGTATCGATGAAACATGTAGCCATTCCTAATGGTGGATAACGCGAATTCATAGTATCGCCGCGTCACGTCGCCGTATCCGGCATCATCCAGGGCTATCGCGGTTAGGGCTGCATCCCTGTGCCACACGTATGCATATGTATCTTTAGTGAAGTACCTAAGTACATGGGTGTCGCCGCTCGCTATTATGCTGCCGTTCCAATTAACGTGAGTCATAATGGTTAGCACGCTCCTCTTATATGGAGCCAATAAATCGCTTGGAACTATTGAGAGGAGCCTAGGATCCTTATTGCTGAATGCCCGCCAGTAATCCAAGTTGCGCTTAAGCAATTTATCTGGACCCCTCTCCTTAACAAATTTAGTTAGCTTCTCCAAGTCACCATATGATTGGCCGGCGATTAGCCAATAATAAATCGTGTCACCTCCAACGGCATCCACAGCCATCGCTGAATCAACAGATCCCTGCGCCACTGAATTACCGCTTAGCTCGCCGTCCTCACAATCCCGCCAGGTTCCCTCTAATCCAGCACCCCTATACCCCACGGCGTACTGCGTTATCCCCTTATCTGTGGACGCAGCGAACCACCTATCATCCTTATAATGAATAATTGAGGATAATTCCGGGTCATAGAGGGCGGTGTCGCCNACATCATTCTCCTTTATGGTGAAGTCATGGGTGAGGAACAAGCGAACCCTGCCCTCCCCCCTTATTTTAATGCGCCTAATTAGGATTGGAACAACAAAGTCCACGGTATCATTTATCTCCAACTGAATTCCACGTGCATTAACCGTTACGGCGCTCACCAACGTGTCATCGATATATGACATGGATGGGGATGAATCATGAATCCACGTGAATCCATCCCGCCAAATCCCTATCCTGAAGTATTGCTGAAGCGAATGATTCTCCTTCCCCATTAATGGGTAATAAATCTCCCTCATGAAGTACTTATCATCAAAGAACACGCTTAACTTGCCATTACTTAAAACCAAGTGCCTAACCATAACGCTGAACTATGCGTCAAATTAATTAATTTTCTGTTGACCCCTCACTAGAAGGGGTCGGGATTATCGTTACTTTATCATCTAGTTATAGAGTTCTATGATGCCGGAACGAAAAAAATTAAAACCCAATCATTGATTGGCGGTAAGGCCGCCGTAGCTCAGCTTGGTGGAGCGATGGGCTGTTAACCCATAGGTCCCGGGTTCAAGTCCCGGCGGCGGCGCCAGGCCCATAAATGATTGCCATTTATAACCTATCATTGGCTAAGAGCATTAATGGGATGCATCTTGTAATGCATTATTCTCATGGGCGTGATACACTTTTATGCTTGTAGTAAGTATAATTACAGTAAAATATAATTATCATGTGTTAATCGATGGAACATAATGGTCATAGGCCATTTCTTCGCTTGCTCTATATGGGAAAAATGTTATTAATTACTCATGTAGATGCCATTCATGGAGGACGCATTTGATTTTTACAAAAGTAAACCATGGACGCGGAACTACGACGAAGGGGTGCCGGGGGAACTTGATATAAGGACGTTCCCATTATATGAGATCCTAGATAATCACGTAAAAACAATCCCAAGCGAGACCGCCATTATATTCATGGGTCGACGCATCACCTATGGAGAGCTCGGTGAATTAAGCGATAGATTCGCTGGGGGACTGCGGAGGCTCGGGGTGAGGAAGGGTGACGTGGTTGCCCTTCTCCTGCCGAATTCTCCTCAATTTGCAATAGCTTACTTCGGTGCATTGAAGCTGGGCGCAGTCGTGACTCCCATGAATCCGCTCTATACTCAGCGGGAGATAGATCACCAGATCCATGATTCGGGAGCCAAGATAATAGTGGTGCTTGATCAATTCTATGATAAAGTAAAGGAGGCTAATATAGATATTATTGTGACCAGCATAGCGGATTACTTACCTAAGCGGCTTGCGGTGNCTTACTCAATAATGAATAGGGGACCGCGAATTAATGCCCATAGATTCAAGGACCTAATTAAGTCAGAGCCCCTAAGGGATCGCGTCAGCATTGATCCCTCCAATGACTTAGCCGCCATAATGTATACGGGAGGCACGACCGGGATACCCAAGGGCGCCGAGATAACTCACGCCAATATAGCGGCGAATCTACAACAATTATCGGCCATAATACAGAACGTAGAGCGTAAGGCTAATGTGAAGAGGGGGGTATGGATGGGCGTCATACCATGGTTCCACATATATGGCATGATAACCGTATTCCTGGATGCCCTATATGAAGGCGGGGAAATAGTGGCTATGCCTAGGTTTAATCCCAAGGAGGTAATGAGCGCAATTGAGAAGCATAGGGTTACCCTCTTCCATGGCGTTCCAACACTCTACATAGCTCTCCTAAATAGTCCCTATGCATCTAAGTACGACATGTCATCGCTAATAGCCTGCATATCGGGAGCGGCGCCGCTGCCCCATGAGGTTGCGGAGAAGTTCGAAAAACTAACTGGAGCAAGGCTGAGGGAGGGATACGGCATGACTGAGACAGCTGTTGTTACTCACGTGAATCCCATACTGGGGAAGTACAAGGTGGGAAGCATAGGAGNTCCAATACCGAATACGATAGCGGCCATAGCTGATCCAGATAAGCCGCAGCTCCTGCCGCAGGGAGAAACTGGGGAACTCGTCATATCGGGGCCCCAAGTAATGAAGGGATACCACAATATGCCCAGCGATAATGAGTTGGTGTTTTTCCAGTGCTGCGGCCATAGATGGTTAAGGACAGGGGACTTGGCCTACATGGATGAGGAGGGCTTCTTCTTCATCGTTGATAGGAAGAAGGACATGATAAAGTACAAGGGGTACAGCGTATTCCCAAGGGAGATAGAGGAGGTGCTTTACCAGAATCCATGCGTTAAGGAAGCGGCTGTCGTGGGTATACCGGATCCAGTTTCAGGCGAGGTGCCGAAGGCATTCATAGTGCTCAAGGATGAGTGCAGAGGCAAAATCTCGGAGAGCGATATAATGGATTTCCTGAAGGATAAGGTGGCCCACTATAAAATGCCGAGGCAAGTGGAGTTCAGGGATGAGTTGCCCAAGACGGCTGTGGGCAAGATATTGAGGAGAGCATTAAGGGAAGAGAAGCAGCGCGGCAATCATACTTAGCTGGATTTAATCATCATCAATGCATCGCTCTCCCTGTAGCGCCTACCCCTCCAGATTATTTCCTTGGTAATCAATGTGGCGTAAAGGACAATCAACGTAAAATAGAGGTTAGGTATTGAGAATAACGCGTGGAGGCCGGGCTTAATGTATGGCTTATGGCTGGGATTTAGGCGAGCAATGGCGGATGCACGGATATACTCCTTAGCCGCACCCATTGGGAAAANTAGGAGGGGAAGGAGGGAGAACCAGCCAATTATGGGAAGAAGAAGCGGAAGAAGGGAGGCAAGCGACATGATTGTGTAGGAAACAAGTGATGCTTGGAAGGCTTTCGTGCCGTAGATCTTCACATACCACATCTGCCTCACCGACCACTTAAATGCATTCCTCAAATCCTCCTCGGCCAGGGAGAGAACAATTGCGCCCGGCTCGAAGACTATCCTCATGCCTGCCTCATGTAATTTACGCGTTATTAAGTAATCATCGCTGAGGTAGAGGGGCAGTAGATCGATTATTCCCGAGCGCAGCACGAAACTCATTGGTAAAGCGGTGGAGCCGCCCCACGTGAATCTGCTGGCATTGCTCTGCATTCCAGTTAAGCCAAGGGAGCTGAAGTTAGCCATGAGAAGCCCAGCCGCGCCTCGACCGATGTACCACCTATACGTCGTCGATGCTGTGAATGAATCCACGTGGCTCACTAACCTGCGTAGCCACTCCTCATGGGGCTTTATATCGCTGTCACAAATGATAACTATATCCGTCTTCACTTCACGTAATGCACGTGATAACGCCGATCCCTTGCCCGATGCATTGCCTGGATCCTGCACCACTATCCTGGGGTTCGGAATGATGCGGGAGACTATGGGTAGCGCTGGATCGCTTGGTGAGTCGACGGCTATTATATAGTTAATTCTGCCTCTATATCTCTGGTTAACGATGCGGGNTAAATTATCTTCTAGATCGACATCAACGCCCCTCATCGGCATCACTATTGTGATGTCCGGCTCAACTTCATTATTCCCCATCAATCTAGTGCTCCTCCAGTAAATTACTTCCCTCACCAGTGAAGCGGTGGAGGCAAGTACTCCAAGCAGCATTAATGAAATGAGCATTATCGCGATAATCATTGGCATGAGTCCTGGATTCACATGCGTAATTAAGTTATTCGCGTGGGCTCAGGGGTGCGCTGAAAAATGATTATCATGCAGTGCCTAATCTGCGTATACACTAACGTAAGATTTATAATCAGTGTCACGCATACCAGGTAGGTGTATTCATGAACACTACACTGGAGACGAAGGATCTTTATGCGTCGGTGGATGGCAAGGAAATATTGAACGGCATAAACCTCAGCGTTAGTAGTGGAGAGGTAGTTGCATTGATGGGGCCAAATGGAAGCGGAAAGACAACTCTATTCATGACGCTAATGGGTCACCCACGCTACACGGTGACGCGGGGATCCATATTATTAAATGGCAATGATATAACGAAGTCCCCGCCGGAGGAACGGAGCCTCCTTGGATTAATGATGGCGTTCCAAAACCCCGTTCCGGTGCCCGAGGTGAGATTAACCACATTAATAACGGCAATGGTTAATAAGAGGATGAATAGAAAATTAACTGACTCACCGCCGCCTCAAGTAGTGGCGGAACTCATTAAGGCCACGAGCGAGGTGGGGCTCACGCAGGCCCACTTGTCTAGGGGGACTAATCACGGATTCAGCGGAGGCGAGGCAAAGAGAAGCGAGGTTCTTCAACTCTTAATTGCTAAGCCCAAGGTAGCGTTACTGGATGAGCCGGATTCCGGGCTTGATATCGATGGAGTGGCCGCAGTGGGTAAGGCAGTGTCGAGGCTAGCTGAGAGAGGCACCGCTGTGCTGCTCACCACGCATCAGGCCAGGATACTTCACTACGTGACGCCGAGGCGCGTCCTAGTCATTAAGGGCGGTAGAATAGTTGCCCAGGGCGGGCTTGAGGTCGTCGAGGAAATCGAGAAGACGGGTTACGAGGCTTTCCTTAGGAGGTGAGGGCAATGGAGAAACTAACTATCACTGATATACTTGGGGAGAAAACAATGGAGGATGCATTGGCTCACACTAGACCCGTGGAGTGGGCTGCGACGGTTAAGGGTAAACTAAGCAGGGAGACCGTGGAGGAGATATCCAGGCTTAAGGGTGAACCGGACTGGATGAGGGAATTAAGAGTGAGGAACCTGGAGTTATTTAATAAATTGCCAATGCCTAATTGGGTGGGCGCCGTTAATGAGATAGATCTAGAGGAGTTGATTAATTACGCGAAGCCCTCGACTCAGAAGGCCAATGATTGGGAGCAATTGCCAAGCGAGATAAAGAGCTACTATGACTCATTGGGGCTTCCCGAGCTGGAGGCCAAGGCGTTGAGCGGCTTGGGGGCTCAACTTGATTCCGAGATAATTTACCTAAACGTGAAGAAGCAGTTAAGCGAGAAGGGGGTAATATTGATGTCAATGGAGGAGGCCGTGCAGAAGTATCCGGACATAGTTAGGAAGTACTTCATGAAGATATTTCCGCCGGAGCATAAATTCGCTGCGCTGCATGGAGCACTGTGGAGTGGGGGAGTATTTGTTTATGTCCCGCCCGGCGTCAAGATAGAGGCGCCGCTTGAGGCCTTCTTCCTGATAAGCAATGCATTGGAGGGGCAATTCGAGCATACTCTACTGGTGGCCGATAAGAATAGCTATATCCACTTCATTGAGGGATGCTCAGCGCCCCGCTTCAGTAAGACTAGTTTCCATGATGGCATGGTTGAGCTCTACGCGCATGAGGGCGCGCACATAAAGTTCACCACCGTCCAGAACTGGAGCAAGAACGTGATTAACTTCAATAATAAGAGAGCCATAGGGGAGGCGCACAGCTTTATTGAGTGGGTTGAGGCAAGCATAGGGAGCAGGGCCAGCTATGTTTATCCATCTACCATTTTGAGGGGCGAAGGCGCCTCGACAAGCATAGTGGGCATCACCTTCGCTAATGGGAATCACTGGAAGGAGAATGGGGCCAAGGTTTACCATGATGCACCCAACACGTCGAGCAGTATAGTGAATAAGTCGATATCGGCCAATGGAGGCTCCGTGGTGTATAGGGGCCTAGTATTCGTTAGGAAGGGGGCTAAGGGAGCCAAGAGCCACGTCGTCTGCGATTCATTAGTGCTCGACTCCTCGTCCAAGGCTTACACTATTCCACATGATCAAGTATTCGAGGAAGAGGCCACTGTGACCCATGAAGCGACGACGGGCAGGATAAGCGAGGACAAGTTGTATTACTTAAGGAGCCGTGGATTAACTGAGGACGAGGCAAAGAGCCTAGTCGTGCTTGGCTTCATACAGGACGTGACTGAGGGCTTGCCGTTTGAGTACGCCATGACTTTGAACAAGGTCATTGCAATGGAGTTCAGCAAGTACGGGAAACTAGCTTAATGAGGGGGTCATAATGGTTACGCTGAGAGAACTAAAGAGGGATGCGGCTAAGCTAGTGGATTCCGTGCCGTATCAATTAATAAAGGATTCTCCATCCATGAAGTACTACACGGATTGGTCAGCATATGAGGAGTGCAGAGGCGCTGGGATTGGACACGTGCCCAACATTGATGCCCAAGTAATGATAAGGGATGGAGAACTCATTAAGAATGAGGTAGGGGCGCAAGTGCTTGGAGATGGGGATGAGTTGCCGATAAATACCATTGATTTAAAGGAAACGAAAATGATGATTAAGCACGTGTTGAACCTATCATCAATTATTTACCTAGATATTAAGCCGGGCCTGGAGAGGCTCAGTTTATCCATAAACTCGACGGGGGGAGGGGGGCTTAAATCGAGCCACGTACTGATACAGGTGAGGGATGGAGCAACAGTGGATCTCTCAATAATGGAAAGCGGAAATGCCTGCTCATCCAGCGTAGTTGAGTTATTGATTGGGCGAGGGGCTCGAGTTAATTTATTGAATGCGTCACTACAGGTAAGCAATCCAACGTATAGCTTGAGGCGAGTCACCGTGATGGATAATTCAGCGATAAACTCATACACCGTGGTTCTCGATGGATCCATGAATAGGCTGGAAGAGGATTACTTGCTCCGCGGCAATTACTCCAACGTTGCATCCAAGGTTCTGGAGACAGGCACCTCTAAGTCAAGGATAGATTATTACTCCACAATGCTTCACCTAGGGGAGTCCAGCAGAAGTTACTCCACCGTGTATGGCATAGCGCTTGATGGGGCCATCATCATACATAGGGGAATGGGGAAGATAACTGAGGCGGGGAAATGGAGCTCCACAGTGGTTGAGGGGAAGCTATTCATGGGGTCCCGGGACGCCGTGGCTGTCTCAGTGCCAATAATAGCCGTGGATACGGGGGATGTAAGTGAGGCGCGGCACTCCGCAATGGATGCGTCGATAGATGATGACCAATTATTCTACTTATCCAGCAGGGGACTTGGGAGGGATGAAGTCATAAGCCTCGTGGCGCTCGATATGGCCATGAAGTACCTAGATGAAACCCCACAACAATTCAATAATGAGACGAGGATAATACGGGAAATAATGGAGCAGAGAATAGTGAGGAACTGACCTCCTCCCCGTCCTAAAGGGCGAGGCTTTCCGCTTGTTTTGTAAATTCGGTTCCCTGGATATCGCTACGCTTAATTTTTATTAATTACTGTTGATTAATCAGTGGATTTCATGAGTTACGGCGAGGAATCATTCGCGACCGCAAGGCGGAGATTAGTTGAGGAATTAAGGATTGAGGGGTATCTGCATGATGCAGATGTTGAGAGGGCCATGCTGACCGTCCCCAGGCATAGGTTTCTGCCCAGGTATATTCGGCAGAACGCGTATAATGATTCCCCCTTATCCATTATGCGGGGGCAAACCATTAGTGCGCCTCATATGGTCGCAATGATGTGCGAATTAATTAGTCCAAGCCTCGTCAAGCGATTACTGGAGGTGGGCAGTGGGACTGGGTACCATGCATGTGTGTGTGCAGAGGCCATGGGTAGGCAAGGCATTGTTTATAGTTTGGAGATAGATAGATCCATTCCTTGCCATTTACGCTGCAATTAATGTTGTTCATAATGGTTATGGCAATGTGGTCAAGGTATTTAGGGCCAATGGGAGAAATGGGTTGCCAAGCCTTGCTCCCTTTGATGCTATACTGGTCACTGCCGCCGCCGAGTCGATACCTCCTCAATTACTGAATCAATTAAGGGAGGGGGGCGTAATGGTGATACCGGTGAGGGAGGGCGATGAGCAAGTGCTTTACAGGGTAACTAAGCTGGGGAGCGAGATTCGCATGGAGCCCATATCATCGGTTCTCTTCGTGCCATTGAAGTAAGCCAGATAGGGCAACGCTCAAATATTTAATAGCTTCCCATGGCTTTGGTTCAGCGAATGCGGGTACCCAGCGATTACTTGATTGGAGCAGCCGTCTCGGCTTACCAAGTCGAGGGAGGCAATTCCAATGCTGATTGGTGGAGATTCGAGGAGGCTGGATTGCTTCCAAGAAGTGGGGAGGCCTGCATGTTCTGGGAGCTATATAAGGAGGATATCGCAATTATGGAGAGGCTTGGACTCAGGGCATTTAGGTTCTCCATAGAGTGGTCACGGGTAGAGCCTAGGCCAGGCGTGTTCAATGATGAGGCTATGGATAGGTATAGGGACATCGTTGCTGAGCTTAAAGGCCATGGAATAACTCCCATAATTACCCTGCATCACTTCACAAACCCCATTTGGTTTCATGAAAGGGGCGGATGGGAGCGAGAGGAGAATATTAGGTATTTCTTGGAGTATGTGGATTATGTTGCCAGAAACATAGATATCAGGTACTGGCTAACAATAAACGAGGTTAATCTCTACCCCATACTCTCATACCTATTAGGCAAGTTTCCCCCCTTCAAGCCGGATCCAGCCAAGATGTGGAGCGTCTTTTCTAACCTGTTGAGGGCTCATGGGAAGGCATACGACTTGCTGAAGAAGGAGGCGAATATGGTTGGGCTAGTGATCAACATAATGCCCGTGCATCCAATGAATAATTTATCTATGCTGGACCATATTGCCGCGGCCCTAATTAATAAGCTCTATAACTTGACTTCAATAAATGCCGTGCGGAGGGGGCAATTACCCAAATGGTTGGGCAGCCACGATATTGGCGACGTGGATTACTTGGGGGTGAATTACTACTCTAGGCCGCGGGTCAGATTTTCTAGGCGAGCATTAATAGAGTTTGAGGAGGGAAGGGATAATCAAATGGGGTGGGTCACTAACCCCATTGGTTTGAGAGAGGCCGTTAAGATGGCTGGGAGAATTGGGAAACCAATAATGATAACTGAGAATGGGATAGCGACCGATAATGATGATGATCGCATAGCCTTCATAAGGAGCCATCTGCGAGAGGCCGTGGCAAGCGGCACCATTGGCTACATTTACTGGAGCCTCCTGGATAATTATGAGTGGGAGCGCGGATACTCAGCTAAGTTCGGCTTAATTGAGTGCAGTGGGAAAAAGAGAATAATCAGGAGAAGCGCTGAGTACCTGGGTAGAGTAAGTAGGAGCCTCGAGATATGATTACACTAGGCCCAGCCTAGTGAGCAGCTCGAATGCATTGCTTTCTGGGGATAACTTTACTATTGCCTTCTTCTCTCCCTTAGGCGTTATAATGGTGTTAACCTTAACCACCTTAACGCCGTATGACTTCTCCACTTGCTTCTTTATTTCCCTCTTGCTAGCATTGAGGGGAACAGCTATCGCCACCTTATTCTCCTTCTCCGCTAACCTAATTGTTTTCTCGGTTATTATGAACCTAATTATGGATTCGGCCACTCCTCATCACCTCATGAATAGGCCCCTCTCTTGAAGGGCCTTGATTGCGGCATCGCTCCATAGGGTTAATCTACCTGGAACACCGCCTGGAGCCAAGTAAAGCACGCTTAAATTATTCACGTAAACAACATCAACTCCCGGAAAGTTTCTGGCGGCTCTGGCTAATGGGGATCGCGGGGTTGAAACCACTATTAAGACGCTCTTGGGCTCCTTGTATCGGCGACCCCTTAACTTACCTATGCCAGCCCTATCCCTCACGCCTGCGCTTGCTCTCTCCACGTCCCTCCACGCGCCAATGGACTCAAGCATTGCCTTGGCATCCCTTGCCTTCTCAATGGACTCAATATCGGCAACCACTAACGGCAACTCCTTGATCCCACTAATATTGTGGCCCCTCCTCTGAACCAATTCCTTCACGGCGGTGGCAGCTATGGCTGAACGAATGGCTAAGTCACGCTCCTTCTTGTTGATCCTTTCATGAATGATTTTCTCGGCGGTCGGCGCATGCGCTGAGCGGCCCTTAACTACGTTGGTGGCAAGCCGCGCACGAGGCCATAAACTGCCAGTGGCCCTGGGAACCCTAGCTATGCCTAATCCAACTCCAAATGCCTTGGCCGTGGTTCTCTTGCCTGCCATTGGATCAGCGCCCTTGGGCTGAAGCGATGCAGTGAATGCGCTTAGGTAAGCCCTTCTTATCACATCAAGGCGAATAGGGGTCATGAATTGAAGCGGAAGCTCTAGCTCCCCCTTGCTTGAACCATCCCTGCCCAACACTATTGCCTTAGTGGGTAATTGAGGCAAGCCCTTCAGGTAAGGCTCCAAATCCAGTCCAACTATGTTCATGCCCATCACCTGGTCACCGCCTGGGTGCTAACCCACTGTACCTGGGGCTTATTTACATTAACGTAGTCGTACCTGGGCGGCGGCCTTATTGGGTATCGTAGTCCAATTAATCTCTTTATGGCACCTGGAACACTGCCCTCAATTATTATGTAGCTGCCCCTTATTACGCCATAATGTGGGAAACCGCTTTTCGGCGTTACTTCGGCTCCATTATCGCCTATGGCTAGTACCCTCTTATTATACTCCGTTCTCCTGTGGAGACCGGTCTGTCCCTGCTTGGGTATGGTGAACATGACTGCCGGGTTCTGGGGCGACGCTGTTCCGGTTCTTCTATATCCCTTCCTCATCTTGTTCCACTTAGGTAGAGTCATGACTCCGAACCTCTTAACGACTCCCTGAGTGCCCTTGCCCTTAGTGATGCCTATTACGTCAACTAATTGCCCCTCCCTGAGCACGTCTCGCGCGCTTAATTCCTTGCCGAGAAGCGAGGAGGCGTACTTGAATAATTCATCGACATTGCTTGTCCCCCCAACCGGTATCTCCATTATTTCAGGAGTCTTCTTACCGATGCCGGAGAGGTGGGGCTGAGTCACGGCTATTACCCTGATCTCCGTTAATTCATTGAGGCGGGACTGTAGCCTTGACATGGCTGTCTCCGTATTAATCTTCTCCGGCAGCGTTAATACCCTCCTAAGGTAGTTAGGAACCTCGCTGACCCATGCCTCCCCAACACTGGCCTTAAGCACCTTAAATGGATCCACGGCGTATCCCCTCACACCCACTACGCGCATGGGCGGCGCATCCAGCACAGTGACTGGCCTCACGATTTCTTTTCCATAGAATGGACTTGTTTGCCTATCATCAACCATTACGACGTGGGCCATTCCAGCCTTGTACGCCGCGAATGATAAGAGCATCGGCTTACCCACATTTATCTGGGGCCAATTATATATCTTAGGCACAAGGGTCTCGCTGCGCTTCCGTGGATAGTACGCCATCGATCCTCGTCTAGGCCTATGAATTTTCAAACCCACATTTATCCACCAATCGCTGATCCTAATTGCTATGGCTTAAAAACTTTCTCCCGAGCCCTAAACATCATCTCAAAGCAGGAAAACGAAATCATTATTAAAATGCTCTCCTGGGCTTCGACTAGAATGAGGGCACTAATAGCGGGGCACAGTGGATTAAATAAGATCAATTTACTTAATAAATTAAGCGAGACAGCTAAGGCGAGGACCGGCAAGGAAGTATTCGCGTTGGACTTCGACTCAATGCTTTCCCGAGGCATGCCGTACTTCCTGGATAGCTACATGGAGAAGCAGAGGGAGCGGTGGTACTCGGAGTTCGCCAGGGTCCTCGATGAATTAAGGGAGAGCGGGGCCGAGCATGCATTGATAGGGATGCACTTAACCTACTTTAGGCATAACTCTTATTGGAGCTTGGTTGATCTAAACATGCTTAAGGAGCTTAAGGTCAATATGTTGATAACCCTAATAGATGATGCTTACTCTGTCTGGAGCAGAATAGTGCAGAGGGAGTCCAGGGAGAGACATGGCGTCTACATGCGGCTTCGAGACGTCTTCATTTGGAGAACGGTGGAGACAATGATGGGGGACACCATTGCCACGGCCCTTGGGGTTCCGCACTACGTGGTGGCCATAAAGCATCCAATAGATACATTCTATAAATTGATATTCACTAATTACCCCAAGGCATACCTATCCCACCCCATAACCCACGTTAGGCGCAATAGGGAGGCGGTGCAGGAAATAATGGGATTCGCAAAGAAGCTTCGAGAAGTCGCCACTGTCTTTGAGCCGACGACCATAGATGAATCCATAATAAGCAACGTAACCATCACTAAGGAAATTAGGTGGCCAACCGAGACCGACCTGGATCAGTACCCAATAGAGCTAAAGAAGGAGGAGGTTGAGGAGGTCACGGCGAGGAACCCAATAACGAAGCGGGACTTGATTCAGGATCAAATAATGAAGCGGGACTACAGGTATATTCAGCAATCAGATATGGTTGTGGCGTATAGGCCAAACTATGGTGGAACTCTAAGCAAGGGAGGCCTCTCCGAGGTTAATCTAGCTGTTCACTTGGGGAAACCCGTGTATGTTCATTGGAGCAATGAGGACGGCAATGCCGCGGAGAACCCGTTTGAGTACGTGCATGAATACTTCTATGACGTGGAGGAACTCATTAAGTTCCTCTCGGAGAGGATTAATACTCGCCAGTTAACTTGATCTCCTCGAGAAGCGAGATGAGCGTGTTAACCACCATTTCCTTATCCTTAGCTACTAGGGGCAACACCTTCACCCTGCTCGGCACCTCAAGAAGCTTCCTAACCTCCTCCGGCGGAACGTGATTCGGCAAGTCCTGCTTATTGGCCGCCACCACGTGCGGCGTATATGGAAAGAACTCCCGCAGGAACCCATACACGAAAATGCTTTCCTTCACTGTGTCAAGCGATGTGGAGTCCACCATGAGGATGTATCCATGCATTCCCCTGGATAATCCCCTCCAAAGGAAGCTGAACCTCTCTTGACCCGGCAACCCAAATAAGTGCACCACTAAGTCGC
This sequence comes from Thermocladium sp. ECH_B, assembly GCA_001516585.1. NCBI lineage: Archaea > Thermoproteati > Thermoproteota > Thermoprotei > Thermoproteales > Thermoproteaceae > Thermocladium > Thermocladium sp. ECH_B. The sequence continues at coordinate 18,678 of LOBW01000005.1, read as the reverse complement.
TGCGAACCGCTATCCTGCCGTAATCGAATGCCACCGTTGTGGTCCTCTTTTCCCCCCTTGGATCGCTCGTGTTCACCTCGGTCTCAAGGGGCACTACTTCGCTTAGCGTTTTTACGAAAGTGGTCTTGCCGCTGCCGTAGCTTCCCGCTATGACTATCTTAAGTATCTTCATTTCCTAACCCTTTGCGACGGCCTTTAGCCTCTCCCTTAAGTAGAGTATTATGTAGTCAAAATCATCGGGCGCCAAGCTCTCGGATCCTTCTCCAGGCCTCCCTATCTCCTCAATGGTTATATCCCTCTCGCTCCTCTCTATGTCGGCCATGGCTTGATCCAATTGCTGCATATACCTATCTATAACCATGTATGCAACGCCGGTGGGCACGCTGGGCGGCATTAATGCCATTATGGAGCCATTACTCGTCGAGTTAATCACGATTATTAGCTCCGGAGTCTCCATAACCATGGACCTAAATGAACCTATTCTACTGGATTCAATGAATTTATTTATGCACTCCATTAATTTACTGGCGGGCAACGCAACCTCTGCATCGCTTCTATCCCCCAGCACTGGACCATTTGTTCTATAGGCTAATAGGGAACCGTCCCTGGAGAGCAGAAGCAGGCCACTGAGGTACTCCTTGTTCTCATCTATTATGCGGCCCAGCATCGTGTTTAATCCATTAATGGCTTCGTCAAAGTTCACGGGGAATACCTCGACTAGCCTTCTTATAAACTTTGTTTCCAAATTGAAGCCTGGAGGAAACAAGCAGCGCTATAATGCGACGTACTCATCCCCCTTTCGCCTAAGTATGCCGGCATAAACCCCCCACTCCGCGAGCAGTATGGAGAGGAGGTCACGGGCATTTGGATCCTTGGCATCATGATAGCCCCGCCTCCCCAATTCGCTTATCAATTCATCAATATGAAAAGGCGACCTTCGCCCCAGCTCCATTGCGGTCCTAAATGGCTCAATGTTTATTATTTTATCCCTCAACATCCTTTTACGCTCGCTTATCTTTGCGGAGAGGAACTTCCTGCCGTCGCTGGTTATCTTGACGTCCCCATTCACCACCTCCACTAATCCAAGCGATGACGCAGCATTAAGCGCGGGAACCAAGTCATCTAGATCCGAATCCATTTGCTGAGCTACCTTATATATATCCGCCGCGCCGCCGAAGTCGTTCTCCAATGTATCCAGGAGGCCAAGCACATCCGCTAGCCTGGCATCCAGCGGCATGAAAAGCGTGGTTTGAGACATTTCCCAATTCAATAACACGAGCNACTATATAAACTTTAANATGGATGAGTTACTATGCAAAACATGCAAAACGCGATATGTTTTTAATTCATTTACATGAATCCGTCCCTAAATGAACATAAGTAGGGCACGACTCATGGTTCTCCTCGCCATGTCGATTGTGGGAATGGCATCATCATTCATGGTTCTCTATACCTGGTACCTCCTAAGGCAACCCCTCCCCATCTGCACCGCCCCCACAAGCATAGAGCCCAGGGGAGGAATAACCATAAACTGCGCCGCGGTTCTCTCCAGTCCCTACTCCGAAGTGGCAGGCATTCCCCTCGACGCATTGGCGGCGATCTGGTTCATAATTAACGCTGGACTCGTCATCCTATTCGCGACATCGAGAAGGCCCGGCACATATCTAAAGGCATTAATGGGATGGAGATTCATAGGGATAGCCATAGTTCCTTACCTAATCTATATAGAGCTAGCCATAGTGAGGGCAATATGCGTATACTGCACCATAATGCACTCCGCGATAATAATCGACTTCATACTAATAACAGTTCTCCTCAGGGGAAGCCAAGCAATGAAGAAAATCGCTCCCCGACCCTAGGCTCCCCCATATAGAGCAGGCTAGGGAATTAACGCTTACCTATTATCGTTAATTCCTTGGGGAAGCCATTAAGGGGATTGGCGCGGCCATTCATTATCGCAACGTCATCCTCGATCCTCACCCCCAGCTTGCCTGGCATATATATGCCGGGCTCAACCGTGAACACATTACCCTCCTCAAGTCTTTGATCGCCGCCGGCCACTATATAGGGCTCCTCATGAACATCAATGCCGAGCCCGTGCCCGGTTCTATGTATGAAGAAGGCCCCAAAACCCGCCTCCGCTATGACTTTTCTAGCGGCCGCATCAACGTCGCCAACCTCAACGCGTATGCCGGCAATGGATTCGGCGGATAATTGGGCCCTTAAGACTGTATCGTAAATTCTCTCCCCCTCGCTGGAAACGGATTCAATGAAGAATGTCCGCGTTATATCTGCATTATAACCACATAATCTTCCTCCGAAGTCAACCACCAATGAATCGCCGGGACTTAATCGCCTCTCCGTGTGGGTTAAGTGAGGCATGGCTGAGTTAGGGCCTGAGGACACTATGGGCTCAAAGGCCAACCCCAAGCCCCTAGCTTCAAGCTCATCCTTAAGTAGGCGAGCCGCATCATGCTCGGTCATGCCCGGCCCCACCTTAGTTATAAATGATGATAATGCATCCTCGCTTAATTGAACTGCTCTCTTGATCATCTCTATTTCCTTCGCGGTCTTGACTCGCCTTAATCGCGAAGCAATGGGACCGAGGAGGGAGGGGTATGAACCGTAGGTCCTAGCCATGGCCGCCGCATCCTTGGCGTAGGCATAATCATCGATCGCTATTTTTCTTGGGGAGGGCTTAATGGATTTAAGCAGCTGAAAGGGATCCTCGCCATCACCATACGAGCGCACTGGAACCGGTAGCCCCCTCACCTGCTCCTCATATAGCTTAGGCACTATTAGGACTGGGTCACCGGCCCCCACCGCTAGCATTATTGGCCTCTCCATGGCTGGCTCGGGGAACCCCGTGAAGTAAATCATATTGCTTCCGGGCGTTATCACAGCCATATCAATGCCGGCCGAGTCCAATGCATTCTCAAGCATTCCTATCCTGCTCCTGTACTCCCCCGAATCGAAGCACTGCATTAATGATGGGGCTGAGCAGGCTAAATAAACATGTCGAATCGGCCTCAAATGGATTAAGCCGTTATATGGGGGCGCGTGGCCTAGCGATTCCTTATCTCGTTCTTATATATGTCGCCGGCTATTCTGCGTCCCTCCCTGGTTAATTCATAGTAGACACCGCGGCCCTTATGCTCTGGATTCTTTTGCTTAACCTTAAGCCAAGGCTTAAGCGAGCTGGTTACCCTCCCCTTCAGGTTTCCCCGGAACCTCTGAAGCAAGCCGGCCGCTTCTAGGTGTTGACAGGCTGCCTCCACCTCCTCTGGCGGCACGAGGGGGCTCCAGCCCGCCCTGCCCAATAGTCTCCTCGACATTAGCCAGGGAGTATCGGGGCCGTACTTATAGATGTGGGCCAGTATCCTTTTCTCAAGATCATTTAGTTCCGGCATTGAAGAGCGTCACTTGCTCTCCACTTTATTAACCATACTGCACTTCTCCAGCACCTTCAATTTAGGTAGGCTGCGGGGAAGCACGACCGTGCCGCACATCACTATGGAGCTCACCTTGGCATTAAATGTGTCCCAATCGACGTCGTCCGCGAATTCCAGCCTCTTTATTCCCCTGAATGATATGGGAGAATCGCTTGACTCGAGGTCGGCCTTCGTTATTGTTAGATCATCGATCCCCGTCACGACCTTAACCCCCTTCGCTCCCTCGGCAAATGCCTTGCCTGATTCCCCAACTGCCTGCACTGCGCCGGCCACGGTCTTTGTGGCTGCATCGGTCACCGACATGACCGTTCGAAGCGCCTTGTTCACTAGTTCGCCCGCCGTCATTCCCATTTCCCTGGATAATTGAACCGCCTTCTCATATAGTTCCTTGTCTATGCCCTTTATCGTGACCTGCTTCTTTTCTTGTTGTGCGTCTTTATCGGATGTACTGGAACTCATGGAATTACTAGTATAACTGAGTTAATAAGCCTTTCCCCAATCCCTAACCATGCTTAAAACATCCATTACTCCAAACCCATCCTCCCGCACCACGTACTTAGCCATGCTCTTCACAGTGGGCTCGGCATTGCCCACCGCCACGGCCACATCGGCCTCCCTCAGCATCGGTATATCGTTCTCGGCATCGCCCACGGCAACAACAGCATCGGGAGCCAAGGCGCGCCGGAGAAACCTAATCGCGGAGCCCTTATTGAAACCCACGGGCATCAACGCGGCGCTCCTCCTATTCCACTCAATCCTAACGCCGAGCCGAAGCAATTCATCGCTGAGCGGCTCCAATACTCCCCTAGCCTCATTGATAAATATGCTGCTCTCCCCCCTATAGAATGGAATGCCACGCTCGGCCAATAGTGCGGCAGCGCGTTCCCTGGCTTGGGGCCAATCATTGGGCTCCAGCATTAATTTACCTGAGCCAGGCATCTCAATAACTAGCCCATTCTCTATCACCATTATTATGAGGCCCCGCAACCTATCCAGCGATACATGCCTATGAGTGCCGCTGGTCACCACAGCAAAAAGGCCCCCCGACCTAACATAATCGGCAACGGCCTCCTCGACCTCCGCCCTGACAATATATGAGTCATTAAGCCGAGCCGCGAGGGTATTATGGTAATCGGACGCCACTAGGTACGGCATAAAGATAGGGTGGGGAGCAATCCTTTTAAAGCATTTGCCCAGAATCAAGGAGGGGCCCGTAGCTCAGCATGGAATCAGAGCGGCGGACCAATTTGGGCCGACCCTGCGAAGCCGTAGGCCGTGGGTTCAAATCCCACCGGGCCCGCCATCACAAGCAATTAAAGAATCATTACCAGAAAAGAAGACCCCTCAACCCACGGAATCCCTCGTGACCTTCATTTAATGCCCAACCATGAACGACGCCAAAGCCGGTGAGAGACAAATAATAGCGAAAACACGCTCCATAGCGATTATCAACTTAAAAATACGTGCCTTATCATTCTCGGGCGTTACTCACCATGTTTCTCGGCAAAGCAATGCATTAAGCTACGCTCAACTCATGGTTATGAAGCAATGCCCCACTTATTTCCTTAATAATAAAGCTTTTTATTTGTTAGTGGATGCATTATTATTCGTGGTTAATTGGATTAGCGGTGATCAAGTTATTGAGGGCGTGATGACGAGGCTTGAGGATTTCCTCAATCACTTGAGCCGGGCATTGATCGCCCATGCATCTGGCTTAGGCATTGCGCCGCCTCGACTCTCATTCAATATAGGGAGCGATTGGTGGGGAGTCATGCCGGGCTATGTTGGGGGCGGAGTCACCGTTAAGGTAGTGGGCGTGCATCCAGGCAATGCCGGGATTGGGTTGCCCACAGTCACGGCGACGGCGGCTTACTTCGATGAGGGGGGCAGCCTAGTTGCATTGATTGATGGCGAGGCATTGACCGGGATTAGGACGGCGGCCGCTACAGCGATTGGGGCTAGGGTAGTTAATGCGCCCACATCGTCGCTGGGGATTGTGGGGACCGGGGTTGAGGCGCGGTATCACTTATTGCTGCTTAGGGAGGCATTGAGGCCGAGGCGCGTATTGGTGTGGGGAAGGAGAATGGATAAGGCAAGGACATTGGCTGAGGAGTTCGGGGGAGAAGCGGTTGAGCTCAGCGATTTGCTTAGCTCCGACATTATTGTACTAACCACGTCAAGCACGTCGCCCATAGTGGAGGATGTGCCGAGGGGAAGGAGGCACGTGGCCAGCATTGGTGCACCGAGGCCCGTGGTTGAGTTGGGGAGGAAATTGATAGAGCGAGTTGGATGCGTCTTGGTTGATACCAGGAACGCAATTAATGAGGCGGGGGAGGACTTGAGGGGAGTTAAGCTGGTGGAGTTGGGGGAGGCATTGAGGGGAGTTAAGTGTGAGGTCAGCGATGCATCGATTTATAAGGGGGTTGGCTTCGCCGTGCTGGATGCCGCCGCGGCCGACTTCATCGTTGAATCCGCACTGAGGCATTCGGTGACTTCGCGGCACTAATGGCTCCCGCCTTGAGGGGCTTCCTTATTGGCTCGGTGAACGTGGGGGAAGGGTTTTTAAGGGGGTCTCGGATTATTTGACTTAGGTAAGTCAAATGAGCATCCAAGACTTCATACATAACCCGAAAAAGAACGAGGACTCGGTGCCGAGCATCGATGAATCGGCCGCCCTAATGTTCATGGAGCGACGAAGAATAGGACCGCTCTAAGGAAAATCCTCCTCGAGACGGGGCGGGTTCCTGAAGCGAGCGGTGAACCTCGCCCTTTAGTGTGGGGATTGGAGCGAGCGCTTAGGCCCATACGTGGATTATGGCTATTGCCTCGCTCTTTGTGGTGAATATCACTGAGTCCCCCTCTTCCAGTTTCCTGGCGTTTAAGCCCTGTAGAGCCTCCTCAACCCTCTTCACTGTCTCATCCATTTTATCCCGGCCCCCCTTGACCTCAGCATAATATAGCCAAGCCCTATCCTCGCCGTTATCTATGGCTCGCCCGCCGAGGATTGGATCCAGCGCCCTCCTGATTTCGTCCCTATTAGGCATTATCACTTGCATTGGAAAAGCATTTATAAGTCATGCGTCTCAAGCGAGGCGTTCAAGATGAAGCTTGCCCTCAGGTTCAGGGATGGTTCACAGGTAGAGATTAAGTTGGAAACATCCGCGGCACCCATAACCGTCAGTAAATTACTTGCTTCCCTGCCCCTCAATGCATCGATCATTAAGGCGGGGCCACAGGCAATAATACCCCTAGACCTAGGAACTGGGCCGGAGACCTTCAGAACATTCGCGAGGAGGGGGGAAGTGATTTATGTGCCGAAAAACAAGCAATTAATAATAGCCATAAGCAACTTGGAGATAGGGGATAGAATCAACCCCATAGGGTTCCTAATGAGTGATCCAGACAAATTAAGGCCGGGAACCGTGACCTTGATTCAATCGTGAATGCGACAAGGCATTGGACTCTTAGGGGAAGTGCAGAGGATGGGATTCTTACCGAAATGGGGGTTAAGGGGGCGGAAAGCCTCGCCCTTCAGGGCGGGGAGGAGGTCAGCTGTTCTTAAGTATCCTGCTTGGGCTGAGCTTCTTTGGAACCAGCTCTGTTGGGAGCTCGGCTGCAGCCACCTCTACATTCACTTCGTAATTGTACCATGGACTTGATCGCCCAAATGCCCTCTGCATGTAGCCCGGTATCTTCGCGCCCTTGCTGGATGCAGCGTGAATTATGACCACGTTAGATGCATTTAAGCCCTTATACGTGCAGTTCCCCTCGAGGTTCTCCAGCAACTCTAGGTAGGCCTCGGCGGTTCTCTTGGGCCACCGAGCAACTGGCCAACCCCTCCAAGGCACCGAGTGATGGGGCCTCTTCTTATCATGGCCCTTAACGGGGACCGGTGCCTCGCCCCTTACTACGCTCTCCAAGTACTGCTTAGCCTGCTCCAGCGTGAGGCCCTTAATTGCCCTAGCCACATCTATGCTGCTCTTCCAACTAATGCGGAACGTGGCCCTAGCCCGCGCAACCTGATCCTCCCCAATCGAGACCCCGAATCGCCTCCTCACCAACTCAATTAAGTCGCCGTAATCAACTGACCAACTCATGAAATGCACCGCCCAGGCCAGCTTTTAAAACTTCACCCAATCCATTAAGCGCAAATGAAACGGCCAACTCCCCCGCCGCACCTGTAATAGGATAATATTTAAATAGTGGAGCTATTGCAATTACATATGGCACCTCAAATTAGGAATAGGAAGGGTATAAGCAATGTCGTGGCCACAATAATACTAATAGCGGTGGCCATAGCCCTCGCAGTAGCGGTGGCCGTATGGGTCTTCGGCCTCGCCGGCTCATCAGCAAAAACAGCAACACTCAACGTACAAGCGCTGGGATTAACAATAGGTTCCACAAGTGGCTCAAATAGTCAATTGACCTTAGTGTTAAGCAATCCCTCAAGCTCATCAATAGGGATAAACGGCTTCACTCTAGGCGGATTAACATGCACCTTCTCAACGGCAATAGCTATTCAACCAGGAACTCAAGGTGCCCAATTAATTATTACCTTACCTGCAGGTAACGGGGCATACGTTTCTTCTACTAGTAGTGGTAATACAGTAGCTACTCCTTCTACTACTTCTGCTTCTATTACTATCGGTGGTGTTGGTAGTGGTGATTCTATTTCTGTGTGCACTGGATCTGTAACGTTGACTGCTGGCACTCAATACTCGGGCGAATTAACTACTACCTCAGGTCAAACGTACCCGTTTACCGTATCATCATCGTAAAAGGCTTATATTAGGCATTTTTAAAATAAAAAAATATTTTTATTATTTTTTATTATTTTTATGCTTCTCCGTATGCTCTGTCTCCTGCGTCTCCTAGTCCTGGTATTATGTATCCGTTTTCGTTGATTTCTGGGTCTATTGCTGCTAGGTATATGTCTGCCTGGGGGTATCTTCCTAGTACTCGATCTATTGCTTGCTTAGTGCCAATGGCGTTTATCAGTATCATTCTCCTGGGCTCCCCCTTCTCCCTCACTGTGTTTAATGCAGCTATCATTGTGGATCCAGTGGCGAGCATTGGATCCACCACCATCACTGTTGTGTCCCGCTGGATCCTTGGTATCCTCACGTAATTCATCTCTATCTCGAACTCCATGGAGCCCCTCTCATGCGTTTCCTCCCTCCTCTTGGCGCTTATCACTCCCATTCTGGCCATTGGGAATACCTTGAGGAGGCCCTCCACCATCGGCATTGCTGCCCTCAGTATTTGAATTATAACTACATCGCCCATGTCCATNNTTACTCCCCTGGTTCTTACTCCGAGCGGCGTCTCGACCTCCACNNCCCTTGTTGGGAATGACTTGGCGACCTCGTACCCCATGAGCCGGCCAAGCCTCACTAGTCCCTTCCTGAACTCTATTTGGCCTGTTCTCTTGTCTCTTAGCATTGTGATTATTGATTGTGCCAGTGGGTGGTCTATCACTGTTATGGTCATGCTTGCTTCATGTGTGCGGCGGTTTTTATTTTCTCTCCTTTCTCATTGGGGTTAGGTTTATATATCCGATAACTGAAGCGTTATCGGGTAAATATGAGGGGAATGATGTGGATGGGGATACAAGCCCTCCTCCAGCAGTTGGAGGGGGGTAGGAAAAAGATAAACCAACTCAGGCAGGAGGCGCCGCTTTACGGCTCCGCCTTTGACTGGGCAGTAACNGGNCTACTCGCGGCTGGGCTCGCCAAGCGANTAAGCGAGGGCGGNGAGGAGTACCTTGAGCTAACGGAGGCGGGCAGGGCCGCGCTCTCAACGTGGGGTCCCTGGCAAGCGTGGCCGCCATATCCTGCATGGGGAGCCAGGCACGGATGGAGGCACTGCTGGTGAAAGACCCAGCAATTTAAACCAAATTATTTTTGATTTAAATAATTATTTTTGCTTTCCTTTTCCATGATCAAGCGAGGGCTGGGCAGTTTCCTTGCTTGCCCCTCATTCGCTTAGTTTTTATACCACCGGCTCCATATTATTTCGTGAAGAGGCACCTCCTGAGCAAGCGCGACATGAAGGAATTAATCAACGCGGTGCCGGAGCTCAGCGATTACTTGAGGGGATTAAGCGAATTGGAGAATTATGGGTTAGAGGACTTAACTCTCTACGTGGCCGAGAAAATGCCTATACTGGCAGTCACTGAATTAATAATTGAGGGCGTGAAGAGGGAGTATAGGTTCCCCACTATCCCATTCATAAATAGGAACCCCCAATTACAGGATAGGTACGGCTTAATAGATGTGGATCAAGGAGCCGTCAGCCACGTGGCGGGCGGGGCGGACGTGATGAGGCCCGGAATAAAGACGATAAGCGGGAACTTCAGCAAGGGAAGCATAGTTCTCGTGAGGGATCCACGGGGACTAGTCATAGCGGTTGGGGTAGCACTATACTCAAGTGGCGACATGATTGGAATGAGCAAGGGGAAAGTCATTCAAAACATTCATCACGTAAATGATAGGATATGGAAGATATTCGAGGAACTAAACAAGGACTAATGGCTCCCAAAAAAGCCTTGCTGGAAACCCCATCCCCGGAGCCCCTACGAACATCAACGCCCCCATTCCTAACAGCAATAGATGAATGAACCGGGACTCAAGGCCACCGATGTCGAGTTATGGCTCAGCGGACACGCCTCTCCATTAACCTCACCACGCCCTCAACCAACTCTCTGAAGGCCTCATCACTCCTCTCCACCTTATACCTCCTCGCAGCGCCACGCAGCTCGGGCGCGCCGCCCACCAAGGCATTGATTAATTGAAGAACATTGCTCCTGCTTCCATTAATTGTCGCCGACTCGAAGTCCAGGATAATGGGTTCCCCATTCCTAACCACCACATGCCTCCCGCCTCTCCCCAACTCGTTATGGCTGATCCCCATCACGTCAAGCCTCCTGGCCTGCTCCAGTAATCGCCGAGCAACATCTGGATTAAGAGATTTATTCAGCGACTCGCCGAGCACCTCCTCCATAATTACCACGTTCCTAGAGAAAGTCAGGAGCCGGGGACCAATGCCGATACCATTAACCAAGCGAAGGATATAGCCCTCCCAAAATAAGCTGGGCCTCGAGGCATCCCTCCGCCTCAACTTACATGCCCACTCGCCCTCAACCACCTCATGCCTACACCTAATCACGACAGCGTTCTGGCCCTTCCCCAGCACCCTCCTGCCAAAGAGCATAGTGGGGCCACCCTCAATCAACTCGGTTACCCCCAAGATCTTCAATTCCTCCATAACTGCCTCGCCGTGCTCCTTGCCCAGGTATATCTCCAGCACTGCTTCGCCGCAACGCCAATGCTTAAAGCCTTACCCATTTAGGAGCGGAAGCAATGAGGAGAACACAGGCCCCTGAACAATGATGAGGAACTTGGGGCTGATTAGATAACGCAAAAGCCGTGACGGGGCACGCCCATGATTATTTAGCCATGGGCCTCGAGGCTCATTGATGGGCCTTCATGTGGGCCAATGCGGCCTTCATGGTTAGGAACTCCCTCCCACACACGAGGCAAATGAATCTATTTAAGCCCGTTCCGCTTAATTGGAGAATTAGGTGCTGCTTAACGTGTCTCTCGGCCGCACCCATGCTGGGCAGCTTCGAGTTACAGATGTCGCAGACATAATTCTTTCCCTGAACCTTTATGTGCTTCTCCATGTGGGCAGCGGCATCCCTTATAGTTACGTCGGCCTTGCACTTGGGGCACTTCATGGAGTCAAGGGCCTGAACCTTACTTGCCAAGTCCTCGCTGGGGGACCCCAGGAAACCACATGAGGGGCAAACCACTACATTGCTTGTCTTGGACATGAATGAACCCTCCAATACGCATTTTTAAGCATTGACGCCGATAAAGCCGCTAACCGACCAATAACTATTGGTCGTGGAGGGAAATCTTAAATTAAGGGGAGTTGGAGTTGATGCATGGTTTTTGACGAGGAATTGCTGAGGACGAGGCTATTCAGGGAGAACGGTTTCAGGAGGGGGAAGTGCCCCTACTGTGGGCATCATTATTGGACACTGAACGATAAGCAGGATAATTGCGGGGATCAGCCCTGCACTCCATACGGCTTCATAGGTAACCCGCCCGGCACCTATAGGCCATCCTCGGTGGCCGATGTTAGGGAGAAGTTCCTCTCATTCTTCGAGAAGAGGGGACACGCCAGGGTGGGGAGGTACCCCGTCGTCGCTAGGTGGCGCGATGATGTTTACTTGGTGGGGGCCTCCATATATGACTTCCAGCCCTGGGTTACTGAGGGCATTGTTCCGCCGCCCGCCAATCCCTTAACCATTTCACAACCCAGCATTAGGTTAACAGATGTGGATAAGGTTGGGAGAAGCGGTAGGCACTTGACTGGGTTCGAGATGATGGCGCATCACGCCTTTAATTTCCCAGATAAGAGCGTGTATTGGGTTAATGAGACCGTTGAGTACGCGCATGAATTCTTCACCAAGGAATTAGGCATTAAGAGCGATGAGGTGACTTATAAGGAGAATATTTGGGAGGGGGGAGGCAATGCCGGGGAATCATTCGAGGTCCTCGTGAGGGGCCTGGAGGTCGCTACCCTGGTCTTCATGCATTACAGGATAATTAATGGGGAGTATAGGGATATGCCGATGAAGATAGTTGATACTGGGTATGGGCTTGAGAGGATTTACTGGGTGCTCACTGGGAAGCCCACCGTGTATGAGGCCGTCTTCTCCCCATTCCTGTCCTGGGCGCGATCCAGGTTCGGCGTCGAGAAACCGAACGATGCATTAATGCAATCAATAGCCACATTAATGGGGCAACTGGATCCGGAGGTGCTGGCGTTGGATAAGGCATATGAGGCTGTCGCCAGGAAGATAGGGATCAATGCCGGGGACCTAGTTAAGGCAGTGAAGCCGCAGGAGGCGCTCTACGTATTGGCAGATCATAGTAGAACGGTGTCCTGGATGATCAATGATGGAGTGATTCCATCTAATTCAGGGGTCGGCTACTTGGCCAGACTCCTCGTTAGGAGAATGATGAGATACGCTAGGCTGCTTGGAATTGAGGACCCAATAACCGAGGTATTCGATGCCCACCTAAAACTGCTGCTCAATGATTATCCAGAGCTAAGGGAGAGCTCCCCACTAATACTGGAGCTTGTTGATATGGAGGACAAGAAGTATAGGGCATCGCTGAAGGCTGCGCCTCAATTAGTGGAGAAGCACTTGAGGAGCGGCAAGATATCCGTGGATGACTTGATTAATCTCTATGATTCTCACGGCATTCCGCCGGAGGTTGTTGCCGAGGTTGCATCGAGCCGCGGCGTCGAGGTGACGGTGCCGGATGATTTTTATGAACGCATAACCAAGATGCATCAACGGCCAGTCAAGGAGGAAGCAATGAAGACCGCGGTGCCGCCGGAGGATGTGGTTAATCTCCCGCCAACTAGGGAGGAGTTTTATGAGGATGTGTATAAGTCTAAATCAAGGGCGCGAGTGATTAAGGTGATTAATGGCAAGTGGATCATCCTTGACTCAACCATTTTCTATCCAGAGGGCGGAGGGCAACCCGCTGATAGGGGAGTAATTAGGCACAGCGGGGGAACTGCGAGCGTTGTGGATGTGCAGCGGGTTGGGCCAGTCATAGTTCATGAGGTGAGCGGAGCCCCGCCTAGGGAGGGGGAGGAGGTTGAGTTGGAGATCGATTGGGAGAGGCGGCTTGACTTGATGAGGATGCATACTGGCACCCACGTGCTTATTCAAAGCATTAGGCGCGTCCTTGGGCGCCACGTGTGGCAGGCCGGGGCTCAGAAGGATGTGCCCGTGAGCAGGATAGATGTCACTCATTATAAGTTGCCGAGCCCCGAGGAATTGAGGAGAATAGAGGAGATCGCCAATAATGCCGTCATGATGGATATGCCAGTTAAGCCCCTTGTCCTGCCTAGAACGGAGGCGGAGAGGCGGTTCGGCTTCATCATTTACCAGGGCGGCGTTGTGCCCGGTAAAGTGCTTCGCATACTTCAGATCGGGGAGGAAACGCCGTTTGATGTACAGGCATGTGGAGGAACGCACTTGACGAGGACCGGATTGATTGGCCCCATTAAGATAATTAAGGCCGAGAAGATACAGGAGGGCGTCGTGAGGTTCACGTTCACCACGGGGAGGCATGCGATTAGGTATATTCATGATCTGGAGTCGACGCTGGATGAGGCGGCGAGGAGGCTGGGCGTTGGGCGGGAGGCCGTTCTTCAATCCCTAGATAAATTAATAATGGAATTAAGCGAGAAGGAGACGGCGGCGAGGAGGTTGGCTAGGAAGGCAATTAACGCGGAGCTTAATGAGTTGAGGAGCCGCGAGGTGAGCATTAATGGTGTTAGGGGGGCAGTGATCGCATTGGAGGGGCGGGAGTATGCCCAGGAACTAGCTAAGGCCTATACCTCCACCGCTGACGTGTTGATCGAGGTGCTGGGGGACGAGGTATATATTTACACTAATGGGAGGATCAAGGCAGGGGAATTAGCTAAGTCAATTTTCAAGGAGTTGGGGGGACGAGGGGGAGGAGGAGCAACTTATGCCCAGGGAAGGATCGAGGGCTTACGGGGCGATGCAGCTAAGGTTGAGATAGCTTTAAAGCATGTGCTGGGTGAGCTTGGTCAATGATTAATCCAAATGAGCTCCGTAAGATGCTTAAGAGGATGGGGATAGGCAACCTAAATGTGGAGGAGATCAACGCCGCTAAAGTGGTGATTTACTTAAGGAATGGATCAACACTGGAAATCCCAAACCCAAGCGTGGCCGCGATTAAGATGCAGGGAATGATGATCTACCAGGTACAGGCAAGCGAGAAGGATATTAAGACCACCCAAACCCAGGCCGCCGCGGCCCCAGCCCCATCCATAATAATGCAGAGACCCCAAGAGGAGACCCCCGTGTCCGAGGATGATGTTAGGCTAATAATGGATCAAACCGGCGTAACCAGGGACGAGGCAATTAAGGCACTGAGGGAAAGCAATGGCGACTTAGCCGAGGCAATACTGAAGCTCCAAAGCAAGAAGCAATAAATCCATTAATGACTCGCTTCCGCTAATTAATAATGTATTGAAAAATTTTTATAAGTAAGTTAACGCTAAGCACGCAATGAGCTCATCAACGAGGGCCATAACTAGATTAGCAAGCGGCCTATTGATAGGCTTTGTGGGAGGCATCGTGACTGCCGCGGTGACTTTAATAACCATGTATGGCTCCCTAATTAAGCTAATGATTCAACCAAGCGCTCCCCTAAGCGTCAGTGCATTGATGGCTGTATTCAATTCATTAACCATAATGCTCATGGTTGGGGTAAGCATCACAGTGATCGCAGCGGTGATTCAGTACCTTGGCTTCGCCGAGTTAAGCAGCATTAATTCCAGGTACTCCACGGCAAAGATCGGCGCCTTATTGATCCCCGTGGGTTCTATAATTGAGGTCCCCGGCATCTACTTATTCATAGATACAATGAAGGAATTGATTTCAACTAATCAACTCAATTCGGCGCCGACCCTTGGAATAATGATGCAACCGATAACCGCTGCATTGAGCATGCTTATTCCATCCATTATTCTAATACTAGTGGGTGGGATATTATCGCTTGTGGGTCTCATACTAATCGTCATAGGCTACTATAGATTGGGGGTGGATTATGGATCGGACATGGTTCGTGTCGGGGCCATTCTCTATATACTCGCAATAATTCCATATGTTGGGCCATTCCTATCCCTTGTCGGCATCATAATGATGATCATAGGCCTATTCCAGATAAGACAGAGACCAGTGAAGACCTAATTACTTCTCCACCGTGATTTATACATGGCTAGTAGGGTAAATATTGTTGCTTGAGCAGCGAGGGATGCGGTGGCCGCAAGCGGGAGACCCACATCATACCTCGTGACGCCGCTCACGTACTGAATCACTATAGAGGCAGCGCTAACTGGGGATGCAATGGCTATGTAAGGAACCGGAAGTATTGTGGCTGGGTAGAACACTGGGAATAATGTGCCTAACGTGAATCCCAGTATGTTACCTATTGCCCAGGCGTACCTGGTGTCCCTCAGGTATGTGGATATCGTGAATCCAAGCATTGATGTAGATAACCACTCGGCGAAGAGGGATGCAGCAATTGGCGCAGCGCTCCAGGGCGTTATTATTCCCCTATATGCGAGTATCCCAGCCATGACTGCTATGCCGGGCATGGAGTATATCAGGGAGGAGAGAGCGAGGCCAAGCGTGTAACTGACTGGGGTTAGGGGTGTAGCTATTAACATGTTTTGAAACTTCAACTCTAACCTGTAGAAGGCGCCATCACCGACCAATTCAACCCCATTAACTCCTATTAACATGGATATGCCGCCTATCAATCCTATCCCCAAGTATCGATAACCCCCGAAGAATATTATCATCAATGCAATCGAGGCGGGGGCCGTTAGGGATGAGACGAGCCATATCGGCATTCTAGTCATGGCTAACCAACCATTTATCCAGGCAATCACGAGGGAACCCCTTAATTGAGTTAGTAAGTTATTGACCCTACTCATTGCTGACCTCCTCCTCCCTCCAGCCCCCCAGTAAGTAAATTACCGCATCCTCAAGAGTCTTTCTGCGAATAGTGACTGTCATGCCTCGCCTGATCAATTCAGATGAAAGCGGGCCGGCCATTGATGGATCGACGTATATTATATACCTGTTGCCCAGCCTTACATGTCTCTCATCCAAGTCAAGGGAATCCCCATAAGCCTCCACCACAGCATCCTCCGGAACCAGCGAGAGCAAGTCATGGGGGGAACCCTTCCTCACTATGGTTCCCGCGTCTATTATGAAAACCTCATCACTAAGTAACTCCGCCTCCTCTATGTAGTGGGTAGTTAATAGTATTGCGGCGCCGCTTTTCCGTAACTCGGCTAAGGCGTCCCACACGCCTCTCCTGCTTATTATGTCGAGCCCCACCGTTGGTTCATCGAGGAATATGAGAGAGGCATTGCTGGCGAGGGCCATGGCTACCAATACCCTCCTCTTTAAGCCGCCGGATAAATTGAATAATTGGGTATCCCTATATTGATCTAGGGAGAGCCTCTCCATTGCCCACCTAGCCATTCTCCGCGCATCCCCCCTACTGAAGCCCCTTAGGAGTAGATATGAGTAAACGGCTTCCCAGGCAGTAATGAAGTTGATCGGTCGCGCCTCCTGGGGAATGATGGATATGAGGGGCCTCACCTTGTTTGGGTACTTAATTGCATCTATGCCAAGCACCTCAATATCGCCCTTAGTTGGGAGGAGCTCCGTTGACGCAATCCTCACGAATGTGGTCTTCCCTGCTCCATTCGGCCCCAATAGAGTAACTATTCTAGACCTATCTATCTCTAGATCAACGCCTCTCAGGGCCCACTTTTGGCCATCATATGTCTTATATATTCCTCGCGCCGATAATATGCTCATGCTCTCACCAAGCCCTCCAGGAGAGACTTAATGCCGCGGCCCCAAGCTAAGCCTGGATTGAAGTGGATAACCACCTTAATGACGTCGCCACCATCATCGAGCCTGGCTAAGCCCCTATAGGCTGATTGCTTATTGAATCTGAGATAAAGCTTATCACCATCCATCCTCTCATCTAAGCTCAGGAGAAGCAACTGCCTATCGGCATCGCTAAGCATAGAGAGGAGCCTCTTAGCCACTACGTCAAGGCACTCGCCGCTCGCCTTTCCCATGGCTGCCTTCACTACGGTTATGGGGTTTCCATAATGCCCCTGCACCTGTATAGTCTCGTAAGTTACTTGGCCCACTAGATTATTTAATGCCTGAATCACCTTGCCCAGATCCTCCGTTGCATGAGCGTGCGTCTCTACTTCCAACCTATCTATAATGCATCTCATGGTTGCTCAATGATTGATTGCGTGATGCCCATGAGTGAATTTAATCTTTTCGGCAGCGAGAGCTACTCTTGGATCACCTTCTCCATCTCCATTAATATTGCCTTAATCCTGCTCTTATCCTCAATCCTTAACTTATCCCAATTATCCAGAACGTATCTGGCCATTGATATGAATTCATCGATGCTCCGCGCTAGCCTATCATCGGGAGCGGGGCCCACTATGTTTCTTCCGGCATCGGTTATGATGTAGTACTTTTTTGTTCCCTCAACCCTATCTATCCGTATTAATCCCTCCCTCTCCAACTCGTCCAGCATTGGATACAGCGAGCCGGGGCTGGGTCTCCACATACCCATGCTTGCCCTCTCAACCTCATCCGTTATTTGGGCCCCAGTCATTGCCCCCTTAGACGCTAGGAGGTAAAGTATGAGGTACCTAAGGCCCCTCCTCTTCATAGTCCAATGCCTCCACCTATCCTGCACAGGCGAAGAAGAATAACCCCCTTAATAAAAATACGGGTTCAGAATTAATCGACTCCGATTCGTTTTTAAAGCAGCAATGAATCGGTGAGTCATGGAGAGCAACGATTTAATGAGGGAACTGATTAGATGGTACATAAAATCCCGATTAGTTGTTTATGCGGCGGTACTTATGTCGCTCATAGGCGCGTTCCTAATGGGTTACGCGGTGACTTCTCCATCATCATATGTTGCAGAAGTCATGTCCCAAATAAAGGCATTTGACGAGAGCATAGCCGGCATGTCATTCATCGCAGCATCAATGACCAGATTCGCGTCTCTCCTAAGCACCGTATGGGTGGCCTATATACCGATAATAGGCATGTGGTACGCCGCGTATGCCATGGTTAACCTCGGCGTGGTTGCAGCAATACCAGCCATAGGATACAGCGGAGTGGCATCAGCCATGGCGATAATGATAAGCATGTTCTTTCCAGTCGCCGAGGGATTAATACTGGGATTAACCTTGGTCCTCAGGGTCACTAAGAGAAGCGTGCCTACTAGGTTTATTAGATACATTGCGACTCAATACGTGGTTGCCATAATAATATCGCTTGTCCTACTGGTCTTATTATCGGTTGGGGCTTAATAATTATTTCTAATTGAGGAGGAACCATTTATACACATGGGGGAAACCTCGCCATTTATGGCGGGAATAAGTGGAGGAAATACAAATATTTGATGTTTTTGTTTTTCTAATGCCCACCGTGGGGTTTAGGTTTAGAGCATACACCGACGAACGTTGAGGGCGTTAAAGGCCCAATTGCAGTTGGCGTGAGAGGCGTGCAACGCACTACGATGGGCAAGGCATGCGG
>LOBW01000004.1 GCA_001516585.1 Thermocladium sp. ECH_B | reverse complement strand
GAAGCACAAAGAAAAACAGAAGAAAGACTAGACCAATTAGCGGAAGCGCAGAAAAGAACTGAGGATAACATAGCGAAGTTAACTGATGCTGTTATTGATCTAAGAAAAGGAATGGATCAACTTAGGAGGTCCATTGATAGCATTGGAAAGCGTTGGGGAGCAGATTATGAGGAGCTAATAAGGGGGTTCTTTAAGGAGGTACTGGACCAGTTAGGCATAGACATAAAGTACTTGAATAAATTCACATACAAGGATAATGAGGGCATATTCGGATTCAAGGGAGTCCTTTATGAGGTTGACATAGTGGCAAAGAACGATAAGGTATACTTGATAGAAGTTAAATCATTCGCTGATTCTGACGACGTTGAGTGGTTTAGGGNGAAGGTTGATGTGGTTTCCAAGATATTAAATCTTAAGGATCCAATCAAGATGATTCTCGCAGTTAGCACGACCAAGGAAGCAATAGATGATGCGCAAGCTGCTGGCATAAAATTAATATATGGAGACATATTTGAAGTTAAGAGAAGAAGCAACGATGAAAATGAGAAACAGAAAACGGAACAGAACAACAAAACCCTTTAACCTTTAGAGCGTAATTTCCTCACATTGATGCAAACCTCTATTGCTGATTAAAGAGAATCAATTCTTCAAGGAGACCCCATCACTGATCAGCAGTCCGGGGAACTGGAGCGAGGAATGTAATCGGCAATTCAAAGAATTGATGATGAGAATCCAAATTATATGGTGAAAGGAAAACTCTAGACCATATTTCTATATTTCGTCTATTTCGGGTTTATCATTATCATCGCTATACCTATTGATGATTATTGGTAATGGTATACTGTTTCTATACAATTGAGTGAGTGCAAAGATCATTATCGCTAATCCACCATTATAAAACGCTATTCCCATACCCACTGATTTATCCATTACGATGCTGGGCGCAGTTACAGGTATAACTAGGCTGGAAAATTCACCAAGCATATCTATATCTATGTATAGCATGGCTATTATGGCTATAGCCGTTACTAAAAAGATAAGGAACTTATATGCCTTGCCTGACCTTTCTAGTATATCTTTTTCCCTTAATTGCGATATATATATTATGAATGTGATTATCTCCATTAATACCAAGAATAACATAGTTGGCACCATAAATATGATGCCTAAATTGGATGACCCCGTTATCAATACTTGCAGCAACACGTAATCAACGCCGAAAAGTATTGATATTGTCGTCACAGTCATGATCAACATAATCGATCGAAGCATCCATTGATTCATGGAGTCCCCCCCTATTTAAACCCATTAGATAAATTAACTTGCTTTAATATTTATAAATATATTGGTTAAAATAAACGATAATTATAAAAATAGGCTTTATAAGAGCAAGACTTGTTTCGCCTATCTTCATAGCCTAAGATACCATGAATGCAAGGCAATTAGCAATGCTATAGTTAACTTTTAATTCAAGCAAAAACATATGTGTCCATGTATGGCTATGCTGGCGCAATTCTCCATATAAGACTTGGCCACAGCTACATGAAAACCAATCTGGACGAANCCATTGCTAAATCCATGATTGGTGGTCGCGGACTTGGATTAAGGCTTATTCTGGAAATGGGGATCCCAAGGACCATTAATCCATTTGACCCATCATCTCCTCTAATAATAGCCACTGGACCCCTTGGGGGTTCCAAATTGCCTTTAGCCACAAGGGCCGCAGCCATATTTAAATCACCCCTCACAAATAGATGGAGTTACTCAACAGTTGGTGGAACTCTTGGAGCATACATGAAGTATGCTGGAATCGATGCATTGATAATTACGGGTTCATCTAATAAACCAATTTACCTAGTAGTAAGTGATGGTGGAGTTGAGACTCGCGACGCAGAGTGGATGTGGGGCATGGACTCAGTTCAAGCAGAGGAATTGATTAGGAGAGAACTAGGGGACTCAAGCATATTAGTAATTGGACCAGCAGGCGAAAATGCCGTTCCCTATGCTACCATAAATCACGAGAAATGGAGGCAATTCGGGCGAACAGGGGCAGGAGCAGTCATGGGCAGCAAAATGATAAAGGCCATAGCATTTCTTCCAGATAATAAAGATATCAACGTGGCGAATCCATCCTTATATTACGAATTAGTCAAGCAACTGGGTAAAGCCACATTAAGTAATCCGGGAACAATACCATATAGAAGCGGAGGAACAGTTAGGCTGATCGATATTGGTAATTCAATGGGCTTCTTCCCAAGCCTGTACTGGACCAAGGTTGAGTTGCCCGGATGGAGAAACATATCTTGGGAAGAAAAATTAAAGACTAGTTTCTTATTAAGGAATGGGGCTTGCCTCTACTGCCCCATTGCATGCCACAAAATAGTCAAATCAAGTAATGGCTCCTATGACTTGGAGTACGAGTCTGTAATGGCAATTGGCGGACTAACCGGAATAAGCGATCCATCAAAAATAATTGACTTAGCGGAATTAGCAGATAGATTAGGTCTCGACACTGTTAGCCTAGGCAATTCAATAGCGTTCCTGATATACTTAGGTCAAAGGGGGATCATGGATAATGCACCTAAATGGGGTGATCATGAGAAGATACGAGAGCTCATAATTAATACAGCATATAAGCAAGGCATTGGAGAATTAATAGCCCTCGGCGTTAGAGGCATGGCAGAAAAACTTGGCGTGCAAGATCTAGCGATTCACGTGAAAGGACTAGAGCCTGCCGGTTATGATCCTAGAACATTAATGGGGATGTCGCTAAATAATGCAGTAGGAGAAAGAGGCGCTGATCACCTCTGGTCCAGCGCATATGCCATTGATATAAGTGGACAAGCCGGAGGCAGATTCTCAATTAATGAAGAAAAAATCAATTATGTAATTGACCTAGAGAACCGCAATGCGTTATATGATTCAATGCTTTTATGTAAGTTCGGGCGATCCATTTATGATTGGGACACTATTAGAGCCTCGCTTAAGGCAGTCACTGGATATGAATATAGCTTAAATGAGTTGAAGTCAGTGTCGCACCGCATAATAGTGATGCATAGATTAATGAATGGAACCACTAAAGCCGATGATGAGCTGCCAAGACGGTGGTTTGAGGAAGGGGTGGAGTATGAGGGTAAGAAGCACGTGATTCCCCGAGCTGAATTGGAAGCGGCTCTACAGTATTACTATGAATTGAGGGGCTATGATGAGAATGGGAAACCAAAGAGGGAATTATTGAATCAATTAGGAATCACTGCTCCAAGTGATTCTGATAACCATGGAGGGACCCCATTATATGAATGAAATTTATCAATGGAATAATGATTGATCTATAGCATCAACTCAAAAATGGTATATTTACCATATGATTCCTTAAATTTACCCTCCGCAGTGGAGACGACCGAGGCCGGTATGGCGGAGGTCGGCTGCCCCACGGAGAATCGCCCTATACCTATGCCGGGTCCCCTATAAATCCGGGGAGATAGTGATAGCACGTCATTCAAGGATGCCTTTGTGCATGTCCATGGATCATCAGGTAAACAAATATAATTATCAGTGATGGATAAGGCATCCCTAATTAGTTCAATGGCATCATCAATAATAGTCGCGTTTGGATCTATTACTCCGCCCCATACATCCATTACTTGTTCAAAGCCTAGGGATTTAACTAGCATTCTGCTTGCGGTATTCCATTCAGCTACCATCAGCATTGCTCGCCTTGCGCCATTGCTTCTCGCCAGTTCCAGCATATTCATCGTGATTGCTTTACCGATGCCCCTCCTCCGCTCCTGCTTCCTAACCCTTAATCCCCGTAACCAAGCCGTTTCCTGGAAAAGAAAAAGCATGGATGCAACCGCCACTATTCTTCCATTATCAGTCATTACATAGACATTCCCATTCTTTATCCATGTATCTACCTCATTCGGCAAGTAGTCACCCCATGGAAATGTATCCATAGTAAATGATTTGATTTCCTCAGAATCCAACGACGTGGCTTGCCTAAACTCCATTAGTTAGCGATCGATGAAAATAGTTAAATAAATTTTTATTTTATATATTAGTTTCCGTTTCCTATACGCGTATCTTTAATATGTTTCTTGCCTCCTCGACCTCCGCTTTCGGTAATTCCCTATACGTTAACCACCATGCATAGCCCTTATACTCCTTTAACCTGGATGCAGCGCCATCAACGGTGTGAGGCGGCGGATTAATCGCATTCTCCCCAATCACTTCATTCTCAGGCCAGTTTGCCGGCAATGCAACGCCATACTTATCCACTACCTGTAGCGCCTTTATCACGCGCAGCAATTCATTAACGCTTCTCCCTATTTCTAGTGGGTAATATAATATTAACCTAACCGTGCCCTTATCATCAACAATGAAGACGGCCCTGACAGTGCTTGTCGCTGATTCTGCATGTATCATGCCTAGCCTCTTAGCTACATTACCCATTGNGTCAGCTATTACTGGGAACGGCACTTTGACCTTAATGTTATCCTCTATCCACCTGATCCACTCAACATGGGAAATTACGCTATCCACGGATAGCCCTATTAATTCCGTGTTGAGCTTCTTGAAGTCATCATACCTCTTAGCGAAGCTGATGAACTCAGTTGTGCATACCGGCGTAAAGTCGCCGGGGTGACTAAACAGCATGAACCATTTCCCCTTAAAGTGATCTGGGAGCTTTATTTTGCCCTGGGTAGTCTCTACCTCCATTTCCGGAAACTTCTCACCGATTAGGGGTAGTTTATATTCAGAACTCATGTCACTACTTTCAGAACAGTTGCTTAAATTAGTTTCGTTTATTACCAATTTTTTTACCATATCTCCCCAATCCAAGGAATCGTTGAATGGCTTTCTCCATGACTATCAAGGAGTCCTTTAAGTCATCTATAGCGACGTATTCATCATATGAATGAGCCATAGCTAGCTCGCCTGGACCATAAATAACCACCGGTATTCCTGCAGCCCTTAGATAGCGGCCATCGGTTGCCCCCGTTAATATTAATGGAACTGGTTGCTTTCCTTCCTCAATTATGGAATCCCTCACTGAAGCAACTATTTCAGAATTAATTGGCGTGTAATTGGGCTCACTAACATCTATGACCTCAACCCTAGCTGAATCGCCTAGCCTAGCCGCCAGGTAATCGATTACTTGCCTAGATGAAGCGCCAGGAGGAACCCTCATATCTAGCTCAAGCTCAGCTGAATCAGGCACCATATTTATTTTGGAACCACCGCGAATCACGCCGGGATTAAATGATACTGATCCTATTATGTTCCCAAGCTCATTATCATCCACTCTTAAGCCAATGCCTCTGGCGGCAGCTCCGTAGATTTTGGCTGAATTCTCTATTGGAGCCTCTAGATCGCGCGGCAACTTGATTCCCCTATTGAACTCATTAATTGCCTTAGCCGATTCATTAACTGCATTAATCAATTCCAAAATTGCATTCCTGCCGAGGATCGGCAAACTACCATGCGCAGGCCTTCCCATAGTATTTATTCTCACTTGAGCCAAGCCCTTCTCAGCTATGCAGAAGCGGGAGGCACCAGTTGGTTCGGCTATTATTGCGGCATCTCCCCTTAAAACACCATTATTCACCAGCGCCTCAACGCCCGGATGTCCGCCTGACTCCTCGTCAACCGTCGCGGAGAATATCAGCGATGCATCGCTATTTTCAACTTGTGGAGCCAAGTCAATGAATGCCATCATTAATGCAGCTAATCCTCCCTTCATGTCCGTTGTGCCTCTGCCGAAAATCTTTCCATCAATTACCTTTCCAGAAAAAGGAGGCACGCTCCACTTACTGGATTCCCCTGGTGGAACCACATCCATGTGCCCATTTAATATGAGCGTGGGGGATCCGCGGCCAACCTTAGCAATTATATTGGGTTTTCCTTTTTCATACTCATATACATGGCCTTGATACCCGCGTCTCCCCAGCCATTCCCTTATGAAACTGGCGATATCATTAGTTAGACCCGGGGGATTAACGCTATTTATGCGAACCAAATCTATGGTTAAGCCCGTTAACTCATCTTCTATATTGCTCATTAATTAACCGATTAGGTAACTCTTTAATAAAGTGTTTAGCCCAGCGTGGCCTCCCCTAAAAAGCGATTGCTGCTCTCATTATCACTTGATCCTCATTAATGAGGTACTCCATCCTTTTAACCGCTCAAAAAGTCCCTTCTAGCTCAAAAACTTTCTTTTTAATAATTATAAGGGGAGGCAATACTCGCCTCTTAGGGTATCTTAGGGGGTTTAGATATTTATTTGGAGGCCCTAGATTCGATTCCTAATGCGCGTCGTATTCTGATTGCAGAGGATAACGGATCATCAGCTCCGGTTATGGCATTCCCCACAACCACTATATCTATATCTTTACCTGCTATTGCTGCGGCAATTTTCTCATTTATGCCCCCAGCTATAGTTACTTGAATACCGTATTTTTCCTTTATTTTAATTGCCTCATTAACCAGATTAGCTGCTGTTAATCCAGTGCGCCTCTGTATATCTATCCCAACATGTAAACCAATGAAGTCCGGCCTTACTCCTGATGCTAGTATTTCACTTAATCTATCATCTATATTTGTTATTCCTATGAAGTCAACTATCGATTTTATTCCATTTGATGACGCTGACTTTATGAATTCTATTATGGTCTCCAGAGGAGCCGCGGCCAATACGCTTGCCATATCGGCCCCAGCATCGGCAGCCATCTTAACCTCTATTGAACCAGCATCCATTGTCTTCAAGTCCGCAAAAATGACTGCATTCCTGCAACAAGCCCGAAGCCTGGATACAGCATACATCCCACTTGATTTTATTAGGGGAGTGCCGGCCTCAAGCACATCAACCGCATTACCAATATATAGGGTCTTAGCCATGCCCACAGCAACCTCTATATCCACTAAATCGAGCGCGACCTGAAGCTTCATGGATATGCCCCACAGCTAGTGTATTATAAGTAATACCATGATGTGAGAGACAATCTCCCAGCTCTTCGCTATTTTAAAATTAAATCTTGAAAGAGCCTCATTACCAGCCTCTAAATAGTATCTTGACTGGGACTCCGTTTCTCATCTCCACTATTATTGTCGTATCGCTTTGGCCTATTTTTGTTTGAAGTATATCCACTATATCCTTAATTTTCCTCAGCACCGTATTTCTATCAGTTATTGAGTCAAGGCCTTCCTTTAATATATCATACTCATCCGTGGGCCTCGGGTCAATGTATATCTTGAGGCCCGTTAACTCTATCGCCGTTGGAAGCACCTCCTTATTCTTCTCTAATAATTCCTCTATTATTCTCTGAATGGCTTCAAACTTATCAACACGTCCCTTGAGTGCCTCCAAGTCTTTATTTATGGCCTCTGCTTTTCTCTGATTATCATTTATCAATTGATCAAGATATAATAGAAAATCATGAAGGCTCTTAAAATAGAGTATATCCACATCACCAGTCTCTACTGGGGTCTGCTGATTTTCCATGCTACCAATTCAACTCGGCATATTTAAAAAGGTTACCTTGAATTTACTGTGCCTAAACGCACTAGCCTTTCATCGACATTAAAGGGCATCGCAGGTCTCCCCCCGTCTTAATGGGCTAGGATAACAATTCGTTTTACCTATAAATCCTGCTCATTAGAACTAAGGGGAATTAGATGCGTAATACATCGATTTAGTTCCCCTTCATAATGGGCTCCCATAATAGGGATTAAACAGGCATTAATTCGAAGTATACGTATTGGGGCCTATGATTATTTTTCAATTATTATTGATTTTTATAAATGCATAATCATATGGCATCATTACCCATAATATGCTAATAATTCATGGATACAGGCAGGAAAGTTATCTAAAAGTTTGATCGTATTATACTTAAAAATGGGGAGGGACCCGTATACGTCATGTCTCTAAAGAAAATAGGTGATGCGATTCACGTTGCTAATGATGGTAAGATAGTTGCCCGTCTAGTCATGGTTCCCCCTCTCGGCATTCAGGTATTTGATTATGGAATGAAACGCGTGGGATCGTTATATGATGTGATTGGACCCGTTAAGTCACCTTATGGATTGATAAAGGCCAACCAGGAGGACCCATCATTCATAATAGGCAAACCAATATATGTTGATGCGAGGAGCCTCGAAAAGCAAAGCAGAAAGTCAGGCAAGGAAGGAAAAAGAAGGGGGAGGCACTATGGAGGAAGCAGAAGAATTTAAGTGTAAGGCCTGTGGTTCGACCGAGATAGCCTATGACGGAGAAACAGGCGAATTAGTCTGCGCTAAATGCGGCACTGTGCTTAAAGAAGTACCCCGTATTGATTTAGGAGCCGAGTGGCGCGATTTCGGGGATAGGCCGAGCAAGGCGCGCGCTCAAGTGATTGATGAGACGCAGCCCCATTATGGCATAGGATTACTGAAGATGGGGCAAATGCTTGGTAAGCAGCGTAGATTAGGATTTGAGCGAAAAATAGAAGCCATAATTAGATCTAATAATATAGAGCGCAATGTCGCAACCATAAGGCATGTCGTTAAACAAATAATAACTAGGTCATCAATTCCGAGCTTCATTTTATCCAGCGTGATAACCGAATATAGAAGGCTGGCCGAGAATGGCTATAAGGGGAGGCTACGTGAGACGGCGGTTGCATTAACATACTTAAACTGCAAGAAGTGGGGCATACCATGTAGACTAAAGACATTAATTAAGATAACTGGAATAGAGGGGCATGGACTTAATAGGACAATAACAAAGATAAAGCAATTAACTAATGATAAGGTTCAAATCAATGGGAGCGATGTGGCGAAGTATGTTTCGTCCCTAGTTAATTCAATTAATACTGGTTCAATAGAGAAGAAGACCATATATAGCTTCGTGATAGAGATATTGAACAAGGCGCATGATAAGAGATTATTGAATGGCAAATCCTCATACTCTGTTGCAGCGGCTGCAGTATACATAGCTATGATGGTTTTCGGAGTAAAAACTAAGCAGAGGGATGTGGCAAGCATAGCTAATGTCACTGATGTTACAATAAGAAGCCGATACAGGGAATTAATGGAGAAAATAGGGATTGTTTTATACATTTAATTTTATTACGCCCGCTCCAAAACTATTGAGAACCCCTGGCCACTTCCAACACAAAGAGNAGCCACACCAAGATTCTTGCCCTTCTCATTTAATATTCTAGCCAATGTTCCTGTTATTCTTGCCCCGGTTGCGCCTAATGGGTGTCCAATTGCTATTGCTCCCCCATGAATATTCACCTTATTTATGTCGATCCCAAGCTGCTTAATTGCATATAGAACAACAACCGCGAATGCCTCATTTATTTCCCAATAATCTATATCCTCAGGCTTCAAACCGGCGCGTTGAAGCGCCTTTTGACTGGCCGGCACAGGGCCCATGCCCATTAAGGCTGGATGAACCCCAGCCCACCCCATTGATCGTATTTTAGCAAGCGGCTTTAATCCGTATTCCTTGACCTTCTNCTCGGACATCAACATTACCAGTGATGCTCCTGCATTTAGCGGGGATGAATTGCCGGCGGTGATTACGCCATTCGCCATGAATGCCGGAGGCAATTTAGCTATTTGCTCCAGGGTAGTGTCTGGCCTAATGCTTTGATCCTTATCCACCACTATCCTTCTTCCTTGGTACTCCACTTCCAGTGGCAGTATCTCGCCCTTGAACCAACCCTCATCAAGGGACTTAGCGGCAAGCATGTGGCTCCTATAGGCTAATTGATCCATTTCATCCTTAGGTATCTTGGCATAGCGGGCCAAATTCTCTGCAGTTAATCCCATGTTGTAGCCGATTCCCATTTGTAAATGCGCATAATGGGGATCAGTCATTAATTTGAAGTTTATGGCTACATGTGGATTATTGCTCATAGGCACATGAGTCATGTGCTCCATGCCGCCTGCAAGCACTATATCCGAATTGCCCGTCATTATTTCCATTGCTCCAATAGATATAGATGTCATGCTTGATGCGCATGCCCTATCAACAGCCATTGCTGGAACCTCGATTGGCAGATTAGCCAGAAAGACAGGGTGCCGGCCTGCGTATAGCCAATTCTCATCAGCCTGTAGGGCGCATCCCGTTATTACGTCGCCGATCTCCTTGGGATTAACTCCGGTCCTATTCACTACTTCCTTAATTAGCTTGGCCAGCGCCTCATCCATTCTAATCGAATTAAATACATCCTTCTCCGGCTCATTAGGCCTAGAGCGGGAGAAGGCGGTTCTAAGGAAATCAACTATATAGACATCCATTCCTCATCTCCCCTTAAAGTTTGGTTGCCTCTTTTGTGAAAACGCCATTATTCCCTCCTTTAGATCCTCCGTGGAGAATAATAAACCCATCGCGGTGGCCTCCATCTCTAGACCAACATCGCTAGCTACTTCACCAGCCTTATTTGTGAGTCTCTTGGCTAATGCAACCGATATTGGCGCTACCTTGGCGGCTATATCCTTTGCATATTGAAGCACCCTATCATCAAAGCCATCTCTTGGAAACAGCACATTAATTAATCCCCACTCATGCGCTATTTTAGCGCTTATTCGTTCGCCGGTCAACACTAATTGATTAGCCCTGCTGATGCCAATCAACTTGACGGCTCTCTGGGTACCACCCCAACCCGGTATTAAGCCCAGGGTTACTTCTGGGAATCCTATTTGCGAATCCTCTGTGGCAACCCGTAAATCGCATGCTAATGATAATTCAAGGCCACCGCCCAAAGCGTAACCCTTTATTGCAGCAATGGTGAGTTTAGGCATCTCCATTAATCTCCTAAATGTCCTCTCCCCCTTTCTAGAGAACTCGGTGAATTGCAATGGATTGGAGAAGTAGAAGCCCGTTAAGTCTGCGCCAGCTGACATAATATCGCCTACACCGGTTATTATGACGACGTTGATCTCCGGATCATCCCAAAGGGCATCTATTGCTGCGTTAAGTTCATCGAGAACCTTGCCATTTATTGTATTATACTTAGGCCTATTCAAACTTATGCGGGCAACCTTGAAATCGAATTTCTCGACTTTAATGGTTTCGAATTGGCCCACTCCANCTCCTGGCTTAGTAGCTTGCTCCTGTCGAGCTTCCCTAGTTATTGATTGTTGAGGCTGCTCCATTATGAATTTAACGCGACCCTGCGCGACTTCACGTAATTTTCCCTCAACTATTGACCTCGTCGGCTTGAAAACATCCACTCCAAACTCGTTAGCGAGGGATTCCAGTTTAGCCTTCACTTCCTCATTACTTAGACTCTTAGCTACACTGAAGGGACCAAATGGCCTATTTAATCCAAGCATGACGGCGGTATCCACGTCCTCCGGCTTCTCAGCCACTCCCTCCTCAAGCACCTTAACTGCCTCATTTATTTCCACCGCAAAGAAATCAAGGAGACCAACCTTATTGGTGACCTTCATTATATCTATGGATGGCCTCCCCTTGCTCCAATCATAGAACCCCTTGCCAGTCTTCTTGCCGAGCCTCTTTTCCTCATACATCTTCTTTATTGTGACGCATTTACCGTAATCGCCTGATAAGGCCTTGGAGAAGTACTCCATGCTATGATAAACAACATCTATTCCAACGAAGTCAAGCAATTCGTAGGCTCCCATGGGGAGACCTTGCCCAAGCAATAAGGCATCAACTTCCTCCGGCGTTGCTACGCCCTTGTCCTGGATCAAGCACAATAAAAGAAGCTCTGGTGCCTGAATCCTATTCACTATGAAGCCGGGCGAGTCCTTAAGCACCTTAACCGGAGTCTTTCCAAGGGTTTTGGAAAGATCAAATATTGCTTGAAATGCTTCATCGCTTGTCTTGGATCCCCTTATGACCTCAACCAGCTTCATTACGACGGGAGGATTGAAGAAATGCATTCCAACAACCATTTCCGGCCTTGATGTTGCTGCAGCTAAGTCGCTTATCCTTATATTGCTGGTATTGGATGCAAGTATTGCATGTCTTGGAGCCGCAGCATCTACGTCTTTGAATACTTTTATTTTTAGATCGAGTAATTCTGGAACTGCCTCAACAACCAGATCAACGTTCTTAACGGCGGATTGAATATCGGTAAATGTCTTTATCCTACTCATTATATCATCCACGTTACCTACCTTTCCCTTCTCGGCAAGCTTGTTTAGGCTCTCCCTTATCCTGGCGAGCCCTTTCTTTAGCGCATCTTCATAGGCATCCATTAGATTTACATTAAAGCCATTAATTGCGAATAGCTCAGCTATTCCGTGCCCCATTTCTCCAGCTCCTATTACCGCCACATTCTTTATATCCACATTGAATCACCCGTCCACATACAACTCTACGCCTGCAATTACCGTTTAAAAAATTTTACTAATATAATAGGCACTTCTATTTTATGGTTATTATTATGTTGATTAAAATGATGAAATCGTTTTCTAATAAAGATGGATTTTAATGTTTACTATATTATATTCTATACCAGTAGAATAAAGAATGAATACGAAAGAAAACACAACATTTTTAATAAAGCATTAAACGAACGTTCAATGAGCGGGGAGGATGAGTATGGGGAATTAGATGAGAATGAGAGCAAGATCTTAATAGCGCTAATAAAACTTGGAAATCAATATAATCAAAGGGACTTATGGCGAATGGCGGGAATAAACAGCAAATCCGGAATACCTGCGCTCAGCAAACTAGAGAGGAGAGGATTAATAGAGCGAGATAAGGTTGGTGGAGACAAGCGAAGCCAATATGTCGTTAGATTAACTGATGCAGGCGTGAAGAGGGCAAAGGCCCTTGTTGAGGGCATGAAGACCGGCATGGGTACTGATATAGAGCTGCTCATGTCAATACCGTGCTTTTATTGCCCCTATATAAAGGACTGCGGAAAAGGAGGACACGTTAGCCCAGACACTTGCGAACTGCTGGGACGATGGATACGCAATATATCTAAGCTCTGATCACTCTGGACCTTTGAGGGACTAGGCATGTTTGCTTCATAAATATCGCTCAGCATTAATATTACCCTAACATCAAGCGATTAATGACTCTCCATTGCTGATAAAACGAACGGCAAAACTCGCCCTTCAGGGTGGGGAGGAGGTCAGATTATCGCTTCTCTTATTAATCCCACTAACTGGATTATTTCATGAGACTCTTCATAGCAGTGGACATAGATAACCCGGAAATACTGGATAAGTTAAAGAAGTTCCAAAACGCATTGAAGAACAGCGAAGCCGATCTAAAAATAGTTGAACTAAGTAACCTACATGTAACGCTTAGATTCATTGGAGAGGTAAGGGATGCCTTGGCCCCACAGATAGCCAATAAGTTATCTCAATTATCTGGAAACAGCTTTAGGATGCATCTAGTTGGTGTTGGTGCGTTCCCAAATTTGGATTATCCACGCGTAGTATGGGTTGGAATATCTGAAGGAAGTAATGAAGCGGCATTATTTCATGATTCAATTGAAGAGTTGATAAAGGACTTAGTTGGCAGAGATAAAGATGAGGGTTTCTCTCCTCATATAACAATGGCTAGGGTTAGAAGTGGTAGAAATAGAAATAAATTGATCCAAGTCATTAACCAATGGCAGAACATGGATTTCGGATGGCAAGATATTAAGAGCATAAAGCTAAAGAAAAGCACATTAACGCCTCAAGGCCCTATTTATGAGGATATAAGCGAAGTGAATCTATTGTGAAAATAGTCATAATTGGCGGCGGAGCCGCCGGAATGAGCGCCGCCTCACGCATCAGGAAATTAAGCAGAGACGCACAGGTAACTGTGATAGAGGAGAGCAGCATCATTTCCCATGCGCCATGCGGCATACCATACTATATAGAGGGACTATTCTCCGATGAATCACTATTAAGCGCGTATACTCCATCTCAATTCGCCATTGATAGAAACATAAATATATTGATAAATAGCAGAGCAATTGAAATACGGGACGGCGAGGTACTGATTGAGAACAAAAATGAAAAGAGACTTATCGAGTTCGATAAATTGATAATAGCAACCGGTGCAAGACCCCGCCTACCAGATGTGCCCATCAGCGGCAACGTACTGACAATTCACCATCCCATTAATGCCGGGCAAGCTAAGCATAGACTCTGGAACGCAAATGATGTGGTGATAATTGGAAGCGGTCTCATCGCCATCGAGTTAGCCGAGGCTTTAGTTAATCTTGGGAAGCGGGTCACCATAGTTACTAGGTCTAGGCAAGTACTTTCCAAGATGCTTGATCCAGAAATGGCTAATATAGTTGAGGAGCGATTAGTAAGGGATATTATATTAGTAAAGAATGCTGATTTACGGGCAATAAGTAGGGGAAACAATGGCAAGACCATTNTTGAAACCAGTGAGGATAATTTTGAGGGCGATATAGTTGTAATTGCGACTGGGATACGCCCCAACTCGGAACTCGCACGTGATTTTGGGTTAAGCATTGGCAAGGATGGCGGCATATTAGTTGATGATCACATGAGGACTAGCCAAGGCAATATATTCGCCGCCGGCGATGTCGTTGAAACGATTAATTTAGTGACTGGAAAAAGAGTTATGGCACCCTTTGGTCCAGTTGCCAATAAGATGGGTTATGTGGCTGGAGTTAATGCAGGTGGGGGCGATATTATTTTTCCAGGCGTTGTCCTCACTGGCCTAACTAGGTATATGGATCTCGAAATAGGATCAACCGGGGTTAAGGAAAGCGAAGCCATTAATGCTGGGTTAAAGCCTAAATCCACTATCATAAAGGCACGAACCAGGTCTAGATATTATCCAGGCGGCGGATGGATATGGATTAAGCTGATCAGTGATGCCAATGATAAAATAATTGGGGCACAGGTTATAGGCAATGAGGGCGTGCTGGCCCGCATTGATGCCTTGGCAATATCGATACAGCATGGTTTAAGCATTAAGGATCTATTCTTTGCTGAACTGGGTTACTTGCCGCCTCTCTCAACTGCATGGGATCCCTTAATCATAGCGGCTAGGCAATTAATGCCGGAGGGATGAATTATATATCGATTCCAAATGATTTAGCGAAGCTGCTCCATCTAATGTATTCCCTTAGGAATTGAAGACCCCTTGAGGTTATGCATATCCCCTCAATATTTGTCTCTATCATGCCCTTAGCCGCTAATTCCTTCACATAATCCATTAATTTATCATAGGAAAGATTAAGCGCGGTGGACATCCTGGTTGGTCTAGAGCAGCCATTATTATCCAGATACTTTAGGATATCCGCAATAATCTCTATCCTGCTTCTCTTCTTCTTACTGTCCCGCATTCGCATTCACTTTTATCAATCCATTGACTAGAAAAACAAGGCCAAGCAAACGAATAATGAAGTATGTCAACAATGCCCAGAACGAGGATACTATATTAATCATTGCTTGAAGCACAAAGTTATCGATGAATAATAATGTGAACGCCAATGCATTTGATACAACAAGTGAATTTCCCTTATAATAATTTATCCATAACATCAGCGCAACATATAATTGAATTGCAGGAGTTATCACTTGCATTAATTGATTAGTGTACAACCTCATTAACAGCAGAGGCGATGCCGCGATCCCAATATTTGTGACCGAGTATGCAAAAGCAACATATGCTGCTAGAGTAATCACGTTATAGATCACTGCAACTAGGGGTTCATGCATAAAAGCCACATGGGAATAGAGATAANCAATTCTCTCTACGCTATAAATCAGCGATAATGCGCTTTCAATGAGCACTGATAAACCCAATAATAAAAAACCAAGCATTAGACCTATAAGCCTCGAATCGCGGAGAATGCGAAATGCATTTAATGCGTAATAGGCCAGCATGACTCCAATAATCAAATAAGCAACGCCAATCCCAAGCACTAAGTAAACTATGGGATCCACGTATCCACGTATCATGATTTTAGCTTTTTATCTTTAACTGGGTCCCATAATTGCCAAAAGATTGAAAGCCTCCCCCCTTAGGGCNTGAATGCAGTCAGCCGCTAACCATAATTCAGAAATAACTTTATAATGCATTNCAATTCATCACGACATCGTGAGGAAAACAGTACTTATTGCCCTACTGATATTGGCAATTNCTGGATCGATTAAGGCAAGTTATGTTATTGCCCAACCCCAGCTCCTTTCTATTAATCTATCGATGAGCAAAGTCATAAATGGAGCCTTTTATCAAAGCTTCTTCTTGAATTCCGCCGGCCTAATTAAAATAAATATAACCTCTAATNCAACCACAAGCGTTTACGTAATACCCCTCAGCGAGCTAAGTAACTATACTAGGGGCAGTATATATACCTATTTTAGTGGGAATGGGAACGACATAAATGGTAATGTGCTTCTCCCCAATGGATCCTATGCATTGCTAATAATATCCAATGGCTTAGTATTATCAAAATCATTAGTATATGAAGGGGTGAATCCACTGGAGGCAGTGAGGCCGGATATGGCAATTGGTATTGCTGATTATGGGGTATCCCTGAGCAATGGTTCCCTAGTCCTATATAAGTATAATTGCACCGGTTTAATTGGTAATGTAGCTATTATGAATGCGGATTCAAGGAGTTACGGCATTCAGCTTAATGGCAATTTGGAGGCCAATGGCTCTATCTACTTCATTCAGGATGCATTGGATTATTATAGCGGAAAATTAGTTGGAATAATAAATATATGGAATGAGAGNGGCCAGCCGCTGGAGGGGCCGTTAATTAATGAAGGGAAATACCTTTATGCTAGCCGAGCATTGGGGAATATCTCATATCCATTAATCGCAACTTTAATGGATAATATCACTAGAAATGAAAGTGGATACTACTTAATGATTCAGCTTAACTCAAGTGATTGGAATTGGCAATTATACATTAAGCTTCCAGGACCAGCTAGATTTATTGTGAATGGAGGGGAACTAACGCCATTTAGTGGCCTTTATGATGCTGAGCTTGTTGTCGGAGGCTCAGGCAACTCCAGCATTGCATCATTTAAATCGCTTAGGGCCACCATGTCCCTATTTATAATCAATGGAACATCAATGGATATGCCCCCTAGTGCATGGAATTTCGGGGCAGACACAATGGAGGGCGCGCAGAATGTGACGTCTAAATGGAGCGGCAACTCGGCAATTATTGCCTTGGGAGTTCCATCATTCAACGAATTATACACAACCGTGACTCCGCCTAACTTAACTATGCATGCCATAACTATAAGTAACGAGGCAGCGCCGTTAAAGCCAAGCATTGCATATCAATATATTGAGGTATTAATTATATTGTTGATTTTCTGGATAATCGCCATATTAATTAGTAAAAATCATGGCTAAACTTGCGAGGGGAATCGATAAAAACCGGTTTCAACCTTACTATATTGTGAAGAGGCTTGCTGCCGCCTTCTTCCTGTTCTTCGTAATAGTTATGATTAGGTTCACCGTTCCCTCGCTGCTGCCCTTTCTTGGCTCTATTATGAATATAAGGACGGCAATGGAGGGCTTATTGGTCACGTCATATTGGCTTGGATACACTGCATTCATGCTGCCCAGTGGAATCATCGTAGATAGGGTTGGCCATAGAAAGATATTGATAATGGGCGTCTCATTAGCCGTGATTTTTCTTGCATATCCAATATTAATTAAATCATATGAGTCGCTACTGATCGCTCAATTCGTCGCCGGCTCATTATCCGCTATGATTTATGTAGCGCTGGTTAGCCAGCTTATTTCAAGCCAAGAGAAAAGCGGATTAGCTGTGGGAATCTACCAAAGCGCATTCTTCATTGCATCATCCATCTCAATAGCCTTAACTCCCATTTTATACGCAATTAATATGGCGATTCCCTTTATACTATATTCAGTATCATTATTGGTAGCCTTAATTCCGGCCATAATGATAGAACCCGAAGCGGCTAAGCATGGCGCATCAAATAGATTTGGAATCAATGTTATTGGAATGGGATTGATAAGATTAGCCGCTGGTTTCTCTTACCTTGGATTCATTGCGTGGGCTACATATTACTCAGTGCATGTCCTTCACGCATCAGCATCAAGCAGTGGATTATATGTATTCACTTCCACTATTCTAGGCTCAATTGGTACAATAATGGGAGGCATCGTGGGGGATAGGTTAGGGTATGTTGGGCCCAGCATATTTGGCTCCGGCGCAATAGCGATATCAATATTAACGATTTATTGGATGCCCTTCATAGTTCAGGAACTCTTGATGTTGATGATGGGCTTCATGTATGGATTTTATGCATCGCCATCACTTGCATCATCCAGATCATCAAGTCACATAGGAACTACTAGCGCATTCCTTAACTTCATGACTCAATTAGGAGGAACGATATCCCCATACTTGATTGGGGCACTGCTAGAATACGGCTTCGAGCATGCGTATCTAGTGCTTGGATCATCGTCACTAGCGCTCGTAATAGCCGGATCAATACTACTCGGGATCAGTAAGGCATCTAATCACTGAGGAATTGATGTTCTTATTCCGCCAATTGCCGTTCTACTCTCCAAAACTTTATTCCATCCCTCCTCAAATCGCTTAGAATTAGTTCTAAAAGGTCACCGCTGTATATGGTCTCCACGGGAGTTAATCCGCTTCCCCTTATATATCCTTCAAGCAATAATTTAGCTACTTCAGCGGCGAAGAAGCCCGTTAATCTGGCCATTGATGTAAATTGCCCCGATGCATAATCGATCCCCTCGTACCTCACCATTGCATCCTCGCCATTAATGAAGCCTCGGGCCTCAACCNCTGTTATNGAGAAGTCTTGAGAGCCTCTGTTCAATGCAGAGCTTAATACCTTTGCTGCAAGTTCCTTATCGCTAAGTATTCCGATATCCCTTAATAATTTCATGGCTTGTAAGTGGCCCTTCCACCTAATGGTTAATTCATACATATTCTTCACATTAAGCGTCTTCACTAATGTTGATAATCCATCTGTATAGAATTCCTCGANTTCCCCCTTCATTAGTGACGTCTCAAAGGGCTTAATAGTATCCAATGGATTGACTAATACTGGATTACCATCTCGTATAATCGTGGCTGGCCTTACATACTCGTCTATTGTGCTTTCCAGCGAAAAAAGCAATGAGTAATACAATGGAGGAGCAGGATTAATAGGGTTTCCTCCAACATGGATCCCCAATTCCTTTGCCTCATCCAATTCATTAACTGCAGCTGCAGCCAACAGATTAGTTAATCCAGGAGCCCAACCGCATGCCGGTATAACTATGGAACCACTACTTAATGATCTTGCCTTTGATTCATCGTATTTCCACATATATATCATGTCTATCACTGGAACACCAGCCGCATGAACCTCATTAACGACCTCATCCGCTATCGATTGGGGAAGCGCGCTTATTACTGCATCGCTATCACTAATCAATTGCTTAATGTTACTTAATACATCGGCCTGAGCAGCATTCAAACCAAGGGCGGATGCTTCTTGCACTGCCTTAATTGATGCATCAAATCCCTTAACCTGGTTATTGGTGTAATTAGCTAAGTAATACGCCGCTGCCCTACCCATTGAACCAAGCCCAAGGACTATTATTTTACCCATTAAGTGATTAGGCGAGGAATGCCTTTTAAAAATACCGTGAAGCTTTAACATCAATATTATCGGTTTTATCGACTGACCTCCTCCCCGCCATTTGGCGAGGTTTGTCGTTCGTTTTATCAATTGCTTGGCACTCCTAGTCCATTATATTCCTTTTCCTTTATTATGGACCAATTGTTTGCAATTGATCTTAGTGCTTCCCACTCGGTTATGGCTACAGCGCTCCAATCATACTTAGCCGTGAATCGCTTGCCGATTAATCCCAACCTTATGCGTTCATCATCGTTCTTAATAAGGTAGGCCGCCGCGGACGCCATGGAATCTACATCACGAAGTGGGACTCGGATCACTGCCTTTGTTTTAAAATTGAACCTAGTTGCCGGAATATCATGAGTAACCACTGGAACACCGCAATTAAGGGCCTCCAGTACAACCATCCCGACAGAGTCTAGTTTAGTGGGATAGATAAATACCTTTGACCTGGATACTAGATTCATTAACTCGCTTCGCTCAACTCCAGGCCGAATATCTACTTCAATACCCATATTGGATGCCTTAACCCTTAATTCCCGCACGTAACTCTCCTTCTCGGGGTGACCGGCCATCACCGCCATGGGGTTTAAGCCCATCGCCTTTAGTTTTTTAATCACATGAAGAAACTCAAATATGCCCTTACCCGGTATTAATCTACCGAAGAACACGGCATCTATGTCCTTTTTATTGAGGCTTAAGGGGCAATCATCGACTCCAACTCCAGGATCAAGGGGCTTAACCCTAATATTGATCCCTAGCCTCTTCAACTCATATCTTATGGATCGGGAAACAGATAAAATAGTTGTTCCCTTAAACACTGCCTCAGCTAACTTTAATTCAATTAACTTCTCGCTAAGCATAAATTGAGGCAACCTAATTCCGCTCTGTATCCTATAATTATTTGCAATTAATTCCATGGGCGATCGATCGCCCTCATACGCTAGTGAACCAATTGCCGGCGTTAATTGAAGCAGTGCTGTCCATGGATGATTAATTCCCTTAAACATCATGGCTAGATCCGTATGCTCATGCGGCACATAGAAAATATCGTAATAATGAAAATCCCTCTTAAAGGCGGCCCTCAGGTACCTCATGTATAATAAGGCAGCTATTGGATTAGTCAACGGCCTGGGAGGCAACACTATAGTATTGTTCTTAATGAAATCCACGAATTGCCCCTCATAAAACCTCTCCAAAGTATGGAGCAATACATCATAGTAATTCCTGGGTATAAATAATGTAGGTCTCTTTGGATACCTTGATAATGCATTGAGTATCCTAAGGTGTCCCCCGGACAATGTTGATGCAACCGTGAAAACAGCAACATCCATAATTGACACAAGAAACAGGCAGCGGATTTAAAGGATTCCTAAGGGGTCAAGCGGGTTCTATCACGGGGGAAAAGCACTACCTCACGTATATTGCTTCTCCGGAGCATTACCATGATTAGCCTATAGAAGCCAAGGCCCCACCCAGCATGGGGAGGCATGCCCCAATTAAATGCGGCAAGGTGGGTCTCAAAATTAGCTGGATTAAGGCCTCTCTCCATTAAGGCCTTCTCCAGCATTTGCCTATCATGTATCCTAGTAGCGCCGGACACTATCTCAACCCCATCTATAACTAGATCAAAGGATTGGCTACGACTTGGATCCGACTCGATTGGCATTGTATAGAAGGCTCTGAGCGATGTTGGGAAATTCACTAGAAAGAATGGTGAACCAACCTCGCTTGACAATAATTCAAGGCCCTCCTTCGGCACGTCATCACCCCACTTCACCTCTAGCCCCTTCTTTCTCAATATATCTAGGGATTCATCATACGTAACTACCTTAAACGGCTTCTTAGGCACTGTTAATTCACTATTTAATTCATGGATGCCCGGAACCTTAGTTACGCTGGAATAAACATTGATTACGACATCCTCCAATATACTCATCACATCCCTATAATCCATGAATGCGGCCTCTAAATCAACTGAAATGAACTCATTCAAGTGGTAAGTAGTGCTATGCTTTTCAGCCCTATATGCAGGTCCAATCTCGAAAACGCGCTCAAGGGATGCCGTCAGTTCCTCCTTATAGAGTTGGGGACTCTGAGCCAAGTAAGCCACGGTCTCGAAGTACTGAACCTGAAATAAATCCGCTCCNCCTTCTGTGCTTGTGGATATTATCTTGGGAGTAAACACCTCAATGAATCCCTTTCCATAAAGGGTTTCACGTATGGCTCTCGCAGCCTCACTAGATGCCCTAAATATTGTAAGTGACTCGGGCCTCTTTAAGTCGACTACCCTATA
This sequence comes from Thermocladium sp. ECH_B, assembly GCA_001516585.1. Lineage (NCBI taxonomy): Archaea > Thermoproteati > Thermoproteota > Thermoprotei > Thermoproteales > Thermoproteaceae > Thermocladium > Thermocladium sp. ECH_B. Next base: position 21,433 of record LOBW01000004.1, on the reverse strand, counting down.
TTTCAGCCTTACATCTAGCTCCGTTTGGGAAACATTCCCCCATATATCTATTGGAAGCGGCTTCGACTTATTAAGTACAGTTAATTCTGTTGGAATCACTTCGATGCCGCGCTTAGCTATTTGACTGGATCTAACAATGCCCTTAACCGCTACCACGTCCTCCTTAGCAAGGGACACAGCGGTTTCCCATAATTTCGGCGACACATCATTTCTTTTAATGGTTAATTGAACAGTTCCTTCCCTATCCCTCAATATTATGAAGCGTATCTTGCCAACATCACGGACATCCCATACCCACCCAGCTAACTNAGCCACAGCGCCGTCCGGCATTGATTCTACTTCACGTGTCCACTGCTTCCTCATTGAGGGGTACGGCAATAGTGATTAAAAAGCATTAACCCACAACCTCAACCTTAACATTCTCATTAGTCAAGCGACTTAAAACCTTTCCAAGCTCAGTAGGCTTGAATGGCAACCTACTGGTTTCATGTTTCGGTATCTTAATTATAGTTTCGTTAGTTCCATCCGGCAACCAAGCCACTGAAATACTGTAAATCCTGGCAGGATACGTCAATTGAGTCGCTAAATCATTAACGCTGGTTGTGTGCTCAACTAACTTAACGGTAATTCCAAGAGCTGTAGTTAATTCATCCTCGATCTGCTTAATGATGTTTCTCGGCATGTTTCTTACGCCAACCATGGCAATGAGCAGTAGATTCCTGACCTTGTATGATTTGCTGTAAGACACATCAGACAAGTATTGCTTATATTTCTGCTCAATTGAAAGTAACTTATCGATCACATCCACATCCAATTCATCATATTCCCCACTATCCAATAAGGATTGGCACTTAGCGCAGAACATGCGCGACTTGACGCAAAACGTGCAAAACGGTATCTTCATTTCCCTCGCCCACTACCTATGACAACCCGTTTAAACACTCATTAAAAAACTTTCTCCGTCCATGGAAAAATATCGCACCATATCCCTCTTGCTTATTACGAGAATATAATGGCTATGACCTTTTGCTTTTATTGGCTAATCTATGAGCCAACAGTATTGGTAGAGGCATTGATGACCCAGCACAAAGCGACCTCGATAAGTCAACTGCATCCCGAAGAGTCACTAGATTACCTATGCTTATGAACATAGGTTTTGAGTTCCGTGAACAACGCAGCATAGCGCCTATCACGCTATGATCGATTGGATCAAGTATGGGAGAATACGTATCATCGATTTCGCATTCACCATATAAAAGCGACTTAGCGACTCCTATTGTTGGTAATTGCATAGTTACACCGAAGTGGGATGCTATTCCCAAGCGAGAGGGATGCGCAAAGCCATGACCATCTATCATAATCACGTGCGGCTTAACGTGAAGCCCTTCATAAGCTGCAATCATCGGCTTTAATTCCCTAAAGGAAAGCAGGGTAGGAACATATGGAAACCATACCTTTGTCTTGGCAATTGATGAATCTATTATAGATTTATTAATTGAATCAATCACGACCGCGGCGCTAATCGCTACATCACCTACATATGCGGCATCTATTCCGGCCACTAATCTCCTTTCCATTAACTCGCGCTCCTCAATTAGGCCCGCTAATCGCTTCTGAATTGATCGAGCCGCATCCAGGTTAAAGCCCTTAGGTATCTTTGACTTAATGTAATTCTCGCTTATTCTCCTCATTATCCTCGTCATTGATAAATCCCCTCTTTACCTGGGCCAGAAATAAGTCAGACCGCGTCGCATCAACGAGTTTCCTAGCCACATCAACCTTAGGTCTAAGACCGGGCGCCAACGCATTTGGTATAATTAGGGTTGAGAGGACCTCATAGATCTCCTCCATCCTATTAAATAATGCCTCTGCCTCCTTATACTTTTCAAGCCTTAACTTATCCAATACTATGCGACGAAGTTCGCCAACAACATCGCCTAGCCCAAGGAGGTATGGCACATCATATATGCCTAACTCCTCCGGCGTAGGGTACTTATTCTGCTTAACTAGATTATATAGTATCATCGCCTCCGCATATTCGGCTAGCGGGCCATCCAGTATGCCACTATAATAAACCTCGGGCACATTCTTCGCAATGTTGATAACATTCATCACCTGATTCATTATTTTATTGACATTATTTGACTCAGCATTTAGGTCACCCTTAGCCACGCGTAGGATAACCTCCTTGGATGTCCTNATTATGTCCCTAGTATCCTTCAATAATCGCTCCCTAGTCTCATCAACAACGCTGATCCGAGTCTCTATTGATCTTATTATATCGCTTAACTCCATGAATGCTCACTTGAATCCTATTATTAAAATCTATTGAATTAAAGGCATTATCCCTTTACTACGCCTATGGGTCTCATCCTAGCCACTTTCTTAGCCATGCCAATGGAGTCCGCCACCTCCACTACGGCATCCACATCTTTATATGCCTCTGGCGCTTCCTCACTTATTATCTCGGACTCCGCGCTCCTAACTATTATTCCTCTNCCCTCCAATGCGGTCTTAACCTTACTGGGAGGCAACATCCTCACCGCCGCTGATCTACTCATTACCCTACCTGCACCATGAGGCGCCGTGCCAAACGTTAAATTCATCGATGCCTCCGACCCAACTAATATATAGGAACCCGTCCCCATGCTTCCAGGTATCAAAACCGGTTGGCCAATATCCCTATATATCTTCGGAATCTCAGGCCTACCTGCTGGGAATGCCCTGGTTGCGCCCTTCCTATGAACCCACATGCTTTTTCTTTGTCCATCGATTTCATGTTCCTCTAACTTGGCTATATTATGGGCTACATCATAGACAACCCTCATCCCCAACTTGTCTGGATCTCTATTAAAGACACTCTTAAATGCCTCCCTAACCCAATGCATAAGCAAGTGCCTATTAGTCCAGGCATAATTGGCGGCTGCAGCCATGGCATGCAAGTAATCCTGGGCCTCCCTCGTGTTGATTGGCATTGAAACTAGCTCCCTATCCGGCAGGATGAGTCCCCATTGCCTCATTTTACCCTCGGCGATTCTTATATAGTCCGTTGCCACNTGATGACCGAGACCCCTTGACCCGCTATGTATCATCACCATCACTTGCCCAACATCATTTATGCCAAAGGCCTTTGCCACTTTCTCATCGAATATCTTCTCCACGACCTGCACCTCTATGAAGTGATTCCCGGAACCTATGGTGCCTAGCTCGCTTTTTCCTCTATCCTTAGCTCTCGCGCTTACCTTAGACGCATCCGCATAGTCCCAGCTCCCGTTTTGCTCAATATAATCCTGATCATCCCTCCAACCATATCCTCGACTTATCGCCCATGAAATCCCCTCGTTTAACACTTGATCGAGTTCCCCAACCGATAATCTTACATGGCCAGTCTCCCCAACGCCGGCCGGCGCTAATTTAAAAATGGTATCAACTAATTCCCGTAATCTAGGCTTCACATCATTAATGCTTAAGTCGGTTCTCAATACCCTAACTCCACAATTAATATCATAACCAATCCCGCCAGGACTAATTGCACCGCTGTTCACATCAACCGCCGCCACGCCGCCCACCGGAAAACCATAACCCTGATGCGCATCAGGCAACGCTATGCTATACTTATAGAGGCCAGGCAAGCAAGCAACATTGGCGGCCTGTTCAAGCGTCATGTCGCTCTTCATTTTCTCAATTAATGAGTCGCTAGCGAATATCCTGGCGGGGACCTTCATGCATGGCTTATAATCCCTCGGTATCTCCCAAATGTTTTTATCTATCTTACGCAATGGAGGAGTCATAAGTTACTCAAGGAGAAAGTCGTTTTATAAAACTTCCCGCTTCTAGACTCATGAGCAGCTTAAGGCGCTCATCAATTCATGCTACATATCCATGCAATAAATTTATTTATGGACCTAATAATTATGCTGTAATGATGAGTAAAAGTAAGGCGAGATATGCTGTAGTAAGCCATAGATACTGGGGATCACCAGGTGGGGGGCAATTAGTTGATGCTGCTGCAGCCATAGCCCTAAGCGAAGCCGGCTTCAATCCAATACTAACTGGAACATTCTCCTTCGATCCACGTAAGTACGTTGATTGGTATGGGATAGATTTATCTAGCTTCAAGATAATAACCCTATCAATCGGAATTAAGGCATTTGGATTATTGACTAGGCTATATGCATGGAAACCCGCTGAAACTGCTATAAAAAGATATAATACAGATCTCTTATTCACAGATGAACCAACCTATAAGCCACTACTTAAGTATAGGTACCATAAATCGCTTAAAATCATTGAGTATATACATTTCCCGCTGGAGATTGTCGTGAATCCCAAGTTTAAGGGTACCGGATTAGCGTATGGTGAGGACCCATACATAATGGAGCGGTACGGTCGATTCCCCCTCAACATGTATTGGAAGTTATTTACTACCATGCTTCCCCACTATATTAGGAGCAATCCCTTTGAAGATTCCGACGCAGTACTAACTAATTCCCGGTGGACCGCTAAAGTCATTAAGGAAGTCTATGGAGGGGACCCCATCGTCCTTAATCCCCCTATAGCTCCAAATACGGAAATAATTGGAAAACCACTGGAATTCGATGAGAGGGGGCCCAAGGTGGTCATGCTGGGCAGATTCAGCGAGGAGAAGAGGTATCACTGGGTAGTTAAGGAAATAGCGCCTCGACTATTTAAGGAGATGCCAAATGCCGAGTTGATAATAATGGGGGGAGCAACAACGAGAACCCAAGTCAATTATTTGGAGAGGGTTGAGGCAGAAGCAAGAAAAGCGAGGCTGAGGGTTATTAGGGGAATTGGCGAGGCTGAGGGGGATGGCGGTATAGTTCGGTTGATTCCTAATGCGCCACGATCAGTGATTAACTCTATCATGGATTCAAGCCGCGCATTCCTGCACGCCACTATTAATGAGCATTGGGGCATAGCGGTGGCTGAAGCTATGTCGCGGGGCCTCCCCATAGTTGTACATGCATCTGGAGGAACTTGGACTGATTTAGCGGGGGAGGGAGAGAACGGGATTGGGTACCGGGACTCGGGGGAAGCCGTAGAGGCGTTGGCGAGGCTCTTAACTGATGAATCCGCTTTCTCCAAGTTATCCGTTTCAGCATTATCGAGGGTAAGGGGCCTCTCATTAAGGGAGTTCAGCGATAAATTAGGTAAAATAGTTAGAGAACTTCTTTAGCTTTACTGGTCTCCTCCCATTATTAGCTGGGTTATTTTCCTTCCTTCATTGGATCACAGTAAGCCAGCTATAATATTCCAGCCTCAGGGCAGCACTGGGCGAGAATATTAAGTGCTTCATGCCGGAATATTGCCATAAGGGACCGCGATCATCATTCATTGTTATGATTGGTGGGTCCGCCGGGATTTGAACCTTCCCCGGGCAACATGGCCCGACCGGGATCTCTCCCGCGTCAGGGGAGTATCCTAACCGCTAGACTACGGACCCTTGTTCAAGCGTTTTTCTGTGGTTTTTAATTTTTACCTTGTCCAATGACTGCAATGATCCTGGCTTGGCGAGCGTGTTTCTGAATAGAAATTTGTTATTAATTTGTGGCGATAAGGTTAAAACCAGCCTTGCTTGTGGGGTTGCATGGGTAATCAATATGATGTGGTGATAGTTGGGGCTGGCACCGCTGGATCATATGCGGCCTATTTATTGGCCAAGAATGGATTCAATGTGGCTGTTGTGGAGAGGAAGAGGATTGATGATATTTTCAAGGTGACGGGGGATGCCATAGGGTCTCACCATGTTGAGTCGCTTGGGCTTACCCTTGATGCGGGCGTTGCCATGATTCACTATAAAGGCGCTGATGTTTATAGCCCGGATATGAGCGTTAGATATAGGGTAATGGGGGAGGGATATGGACTCGATATGAGTAAGTGGGGTCCATGGTTGGCCAAGCAAGCGATTAATAATGGCGCGACAATACATGAAAGGTACTCTGTCTCCTCTCCTCTCTGGATAATGGTAGGGTCGCTGGAGTTAAAGCCTCAAGCGAGGATGGGCATGGACAAATCGATGTTCTGGGAAGGATCGTTATAGACGCATCTGGAGCAACTGGAGTAGTGAGGAGTAGGTTGCCATATAATTGGCTAATATCGGAGCCCCTGTTACCGGAGGATGCATCCTATGCCTATAGGGAAATAATTGAGGTTGATTATGATATTGAGGAGCCCGAATTCATTAAGATATACCTGGATAATAATATATCGCCGGGTGGGTACTGGTGGTTATTCCCGAAATCCAGGAACACCATGAATATAGGGCTAGGTATCTGGGGTAAACTAGTTAAGGAGAAGGGCCTTAATCCTAGGCAGAATTATGAGAAGTACTTGCTGAACACTAAATACACGAGGGGTAGGCGAGTTATTCATAGTGGGGGAGGAATAGTACCCACTAGGAGGCCCCTTAAGTCAATGGTTGGTCCCTCCATATTGGCCATTGGGGACGCCGCGGTGGCTGTTAATCCAGTTCACGGCGGTGGATTAGGGCCAGCGCTTGAGTCGGCTAAGTTAGCAAGCGATACCATAGCTGCGGCATTTGAGCGGGGAGATCTATCCATGAGTGGATTGTGGGGCTATAATATAAGTTACCTGAAGACTTACGGCATAAAGCAAGCGAAGCTGGACGTGTTTAGGTTAATGCTTCAATCCCTAACCGACGACGAAATAAACAAGGGATTACGGGCGCGAATATTAACGGAGGAGGATGTATTGGAGATCTCCATTAAGGGATCAATGTCGATAGGCGCAACTAGGCGCGTGAGGGCAGCGGCTAAGCTGCTCTCTGTGCCATCATTGGCGAAGAAGTTAGTGACCGCGTTAAACTATATGAAGACCATTGGCGCGATTTATGAGAAGTATCCTAATGATCCGTCTAATATAGATAAATGGAATATTGAGTTAATCAGCAAGTATAATGAGTATAGGAAGAAGCTTGGATTACCTATGATGACTGCTTAATATCCTTTAATGCCATTGATGCATCCCTAGCATCAATTAATCCCCTATACCTCCTCATCACTTCTTGAATCACTATCTTTTCATCGGTTGTTCCCAGCCTGGAAACCACTTCCAACACGATCTCCTTAACCTTATCAGGGGGCAACTTGAATAATTTCCTTTCCTCTATTATTTTCTCAAGACTAGTGGAACCCCGCCTCTTAGCATATTCCTCCAGCGCTTCCTGTATAGCTTCCTTAGTTATCTTTCCATCAATATATAGCCTAATAGCATCCTCGATGACTGGAACAGGGTCAAGGAACCAGCCCTCCTCTCTCCCAATATACCTTAAAGTATTTACGAATAACGTAGCCACTAATGTGGGCGATACGCTGTTCCCATATATTGATATTAATCTATCTACGTCCTTAGCATATGGCGACTTCACGACCTGCATGGCTAATTCCCTGCTCATGCCCATCTTCAGGTACCTATTTACTTGCTCNTCTATTGGCTCAGGCATCAATGCCGCAGCCTTATCTAGTATGTACCTCGTTATCCTTATTGGACGCAAATCAGTCTCAGGATACATTCTAGCCGATCCTGGCCTCGGTCTCAGGAACTTGGTTGTGCCATCATCATTAGCAGCCCTAGTCTCCTCTGGAACACCATTAAATGACTCATTTATCCTATTTGCTACAACTGTAGCAGCCTCCATAAGCTCCCGCTCATTTAGTCCACTTAACAAAATGAATGAATCAACCCCTAACCTGGACCTAATGTTTTGCGCTTCTTCCCTTGTTATGCCGTAATTCGGCAACTCATCACTATGGAGAAGCCCACCTAGCTCCGTCCAATTACGAACCCTATCAGCCAGTTCCGTCCCGAATCTCCGCTTCGGCTGAATCTCAAAACCAAGTATTCCAGATAGGCCCGGCAGCTTCATTGCCATCACTTTTCCCCCTTGCTTGATTATTGATTGAATCATGTTGGACTTGGTTTCATTGAATTGATCGGTAACATCAATTAAGTCAGGCCCATAATTAGGGCTTAAGCCTCGCTTAATCAATTCATCCCTTATCTTCAATAGATTTATTTGCCTATCTATCTCATACTGAATAACCTTCGGTATCAATGAAAGCTCCGGCACACCCTTTACCTCTACCTTAGCGCCGCCCTCTATCGATATATTTAGGTCCTGCCTAATAGAGCCGAGCCCTCTCTTTGCCTTACCGGTGTTTCTTATGGTTTGCCCTATATAGAAGGCCACATCCATTATGGTATTGGGGGGATACTCCATGGGCCCAGTTGATACCTCTATTAATGGAATGCCTAACCTATCCAATCTATAGGTTACTTCACGACCATTCTCGCCTATCCTCCTAGCCGCGTCCTCCTCAATAGCTATTGTCCAAATAGGTACCTTTAAATCCATGAATGTGGCCAATCCATTCCTAGCAACAAGTGCAGTCCTCTGGAAGCCAGATGTATTGGAGCCATCGATCACGACCTTCCGCATTACTATTACCTCATCGAATGGCTTTGCATTGAATCGTAGGGCCACCGCTAATGCCGTCTCTAGCGCCTCCTCATTCATATCATGCGGTGGCTCCTCATCCAGCTCCACTAAGCAGGTGGAGTCATTATATCCCTCATATATATACGTCCTACTCTTCCTGAATTCCCATAGAGCCGCTGGATCAATCTGGCCTAACTCGCTCATTGATGGGCGAAGCCTCCTCCTCACTTGGAAGTGGGGCTCATCATTGCGAAGCTGGGTAGGGCATGAACAGAACAATTTGGATGCCGTATCCAGCTGAACATGTATCTCCAGCCCAACCTTATGCTTAACCACGTCAGGACACCCCTTTACAGTAATTAAATAGTTCAGTTCTATTGCTTAGCTCAAATGCTAATGGACTAATCATCAATTTCCTGACCTCCCCCATATCCTTCGTCTTGTGGAGCACCCATGATAACTTTGCATAGGCTGTCTCCGGATGCATATCGCCGCCCGGAATAACGCCTAGTTTACTTAATTCCACGCCGCGCCTATAAACGTTTAGGTTGACTCTTCCATATATCGTTTGAGTTGTGATTACCACTGGTATTTTCATGTCAATGGCTCTCCCAATCGAGTCACGAACTGACTCAGATACATGCCCAAAGCCAGTCCCCTCCACCACTATTCCGTGGTATCCCTTATCCACTAAGTAATCTATTACCTCGCCTTTCATGCCTGGATAATACTTGACTAAGGCAACCATATCGTCAAAACCAGCTTCATACCTTACCTCGCCTCTCGCCTTGAAACTAGAGGCAAGCACTTTAATTTCCTTTTTATCAATGTTGATTAAGCCAAGGGGACTGGAATTAATGCTTAGAAAAGCATCGCGTCTAGATGAATGCATTTTCCTGGCCCTGACCCCCCTATGAAGCGCTACTTCGCCGTCGCTGCTGGTGGAATGCATAGCTATTATGGACTCCGCGAATGGTGCCTTAATTGATGCAAGCACTGCGGCATACATATTCTCAAATGAATCACTAGATGGCCTATCACTGCTTCGCTGAGACCCCGTAAATACTATGGGTGCACTGCTTGAGGGGAATGCAAACGCCATTGCCGCTGCGCTATAATGCATCGTATCGGTGCCATGCAGCACTACGACGCCCTCTGCACCGCTTTGAATTGCTTTATATATTGCATCCCCCATTTCGCTCCACCTGGTTGGATTCATGTCTTCACTGAATATTGAAAATAGATTCAATAACTCAATGGATGCTATGTTCCTTAGCTCTGGGTACATATCATATAATTCCTCTAGGCTAAATGATGGATACACGGCGCCCGTCACGTAATCTACCTTAGACATTATTGTGCCTCCAGTGGCCACTAAGACGGATCGCGGCCCCTCGCCCGTTGGTTTAGGTATTCCCTCTATCCTAGTTGGGGGATTATATATTTCCTTAACCTCAATGTCTTTAATCTCATCTATATGTATGCCGACGTTATATCCATTCTCGTGCTTCAGCAATAAGACATCCGCATCGCCTATATCTGGCCTCGGCAGTATTATGCCCTCAATTGACTCGCCGCTATTAGTATTGATCCTGACCCTGCTGAATATGGATGCCCCAAATTTGCCTAGCTTCTCATTTACCTTGCTTGAGTATGACATGTGGATTCGATTTTTTATTTCTTTAAAAAACTTGCCCAATCTTCATTAATTGAATTTTAATGCTTAAAAACAAATTCCACGGCACCGAACCTAGATGAGGGCGTTATTCATAGGTAGGTTTCAACCGTTTCATAACGGTCATGCCAACGTATTGAGGTGGCTTTTCAATAATGCGGATAAGGTAATTATAGGAATAGGATCCGCAAATGCATCATTAACATTTAGAAACCCATTCACCGTGGGGGAACGAATTGATATGATCGAGGCAGCCATAGGCTCCGTGACCACTTGCAGCATACCAGATACGGGGGGACAGTCATTGCTTTGGTATCCCCTTGTTAGGCAATATTGCCCGTCATTTGATGAGGTTTATTCCAATGATGAATATACCAGGTTATCAATGGAGCAGTGGGGAATAAGCGTTAAGCCCACTCCATTATTTGAGCGAGATAAGTTGAGCGGATCCAGGATTAGATACATGATTGCGAGAAATGACTCAACGTGGGCTGAATTAGTGCCCAGCGGCGTGGTCAGGGTTATGGATAGGATACATGGAGTGGAAAGATTGATGAGGCTTGCACGCATAGAAAATATTTTAAACCAATGAGTGATGATTAGATTATGGCAGAGGAGGAAGAGGTAGCGCCAAGCGAGGAACCAAGCGAAGCCGCGCCGGAAAGGAAGATATACATGTGCCTTAGGTGCGGCACAGTATTTTCTAAGAGTGACCTAGAGATCTCGCCTGGAATCCACTGTCCAAATTGCGGATACAGGATAATAATCAAGATACGGACATTCAAGGCAAAACCCGTCAACGCAGAGTAAACTTATCGATCTATGTTAATGGATGCTTCTCGCTCTTCTCAAGCGTGATGCTGCTTATACGCGTATATGGGTATTGGCCATTCTCGTCCTTCTCATATTTCTTAACCATATCCCACACGGTTAGGAGAGAGACCCCTGCAGCCAGGAGAGACTCCATGGCTGAACCAGTCCTGGATATATTCTTTGTAAGAACAGCGACGGAGACTCCATCCTCCTCTAGATCTATTCCCACCCTAACGTCTGTTATATCATTGTTATGAACAAGAGGAAGCAGGTCCCAAGCCTTCTTGGCGGCCATCATGCCCGCTAATTGGGCTGTGGTCCTTACATCACCCTTCTCTACCTTATTACTCCTTATCAAGTCAATTGATTTCTTTCCCAGCATTATTTTGCCGCGGGACAATGCTTCCCCCCTATATAGAGGCTCATCCGTGGCATCAAACATGAATACTATTGGTGGGGCCAATAATTGCGTGGCGGATTCCTCTCCCTCTATTGGATTAATGGATTTCACTTTAGACTCAACCCTGATATCCCGTATGCCAACTATGTCGGGATTAGCGCCTATGAATACAGTTGATGATCCAGGCGACTCAAGTACAGGCTCGCATTTTCCTCCGCTGCATAGGCAGTACTTAGCCTTCACTACATTCCAAGCAGCAAGAAGTCCAATGAATGAACCAAATAATGCATCCATTTCAACTCCAGTCCTCCCAAGCGTTCTTGCAGTGACCCGCACATTAATTCCAGAATTACTTAGCGTAACGATCGGCCTTATATAAGTTAATTCAATGGGGTGAAGCAGGCCCACGAATTGCCATGCTTTTTTCGTAGCCATTACTGATGCGAACTCTATAGTGGAGATAACATTGCCTAACCCGGTGAAGCCGGAAGAAGCATCTCTGGCTAGGCCTCCTCTCAACTCAAGGAATCCCGAGGCGGTTGCCTCCCTATACATGGCTTCCTTATTCGTAACATCAATCATATGTATTCCCATCATGCATCACCTGGATCCCGCATCATAAACACGTCAACTATATCCCCCTCGCGCAGGGAGGATGTAAGCGTGATTAATCCATCCGTGGCTGCCAATGATGTGGTCACGGAACTACCGCCTCCTAATGGGGTCACCAGTAACTCACCATTTCCCCTAGTGACTTTAACCCTTATTTGAGTTATAATGCCGGGCTCCACTGCAATGCCGCGAGTGAGCCTGCCCTTTACTATTGGTTTCGCCGGTGATCTGCGTATGCCTAGCATTATCTTAACCATGGGCTCTATTACATTTATCAAGGCATTAAGTGCGCTTATTGGGTGGCCGCTTAAGCCGAAAATTAATTTACAGCCATCCATCGCAGCTACTGTGGTTGGTCTTCCCGGCCTCATTTTCAATCCCCTAATCATCCACTTAGGTCCCAGGGATGATGTTGCCTCCTCTATGTAATCAATATCGCTTGGACCGGAGCCGCCGGTGGTTATCAAAATATTGCTCTTCCTAAGCGCATCAAGCATAATGGATCGAATTGATTCCGGATCATCATTAACCAATCTATGTTCGATAATAGATAGGTATGGCATGTATGACTCGATGAACCAGGAAATAAGGGAACCAGTGCTCTCCACGGTTTTTCCCGCAAGAAATGCCTGCACCGCGTCAGATGCATTGGTTGGCTTAACTAATTCGTTTCCAGTGCTTATTATGGATATCGTGGGCCTCTCATATACATCCACCTCCATTATTCCCGCCTCCAGTAATGCCGGAATTACGTGGCCCATTATCACGTCTCCCTTCCCGATTACCTTGCTTCCACTAGCTAAGTAGCTACCGATAGGGTCAATATTTGCGCCGCTCATCACCTTATTTGCGACTAATACTTGGTCATCAATTAATTCTGCCTCCTCCTCCGGAACCACGGCATCAACTCCATCCGGCAAGTATGCACCCGTAGTCACATAAACTGCTTCCCCCCTATCTACGCTGAAGGTGGGGATCTCGCCGACCCTTACTGATCCCATTAATCGAAGTTTTCCAGGCGTATCCATTGAATGTACGGCGAATCCATCATATGCAGCCCTAGCTCTATGGGGCACATCCATGGTGGTTATGATGTCATGTGCAGCTATCCTATTTAAGGCGCTCCACGTTGGTACCCTATTCATGGGTGGCTCGCATCTCGGCGTTTTTTCAATTACACTTGCCAAATCGTGCAGCGATATATACTTATGGCTCTGGTAACGCATTAAGCGCTGGACTCGATTTACATTTTTAAATGCTGAGCAACTGTTTTAAACAGTGAAGGATGCTCCATGCATGCAATGCATCTTCATTAGTAGATCCACCTTCCCCAAGGTAATATACGATGAATTAAGCAAGCATTTCCAAATAGATGTCTGGAATAATGATGGGATAGGCATGTGGAGCAGGAAAGCAGCGCCGCCTCCTGACATATTAAGGCGGAAGTTCTCGGAGTGTGATGGAGCGGTGATCACCATTGGGGATAGGATCACGGAGGATATATTGAGGGACGCCAAGATACGGATCCTCGCCACGTATAGCGTGGGGTTTGATCACATTGATCTGCACGCAGCAACTAGGCTTAGAATACCAGTGGCATACACGCCTGAGGTACTTGTTGAGTCTGTAGCCGATTTCGCAATCGGATTAATGCTCAGCGCAGCTCGCAGAATAGTTGATGGCGATAAAATCATTAGGAGTGGAAATGCAGAAACAGTTTGGGGTGAGTACATGGGTGATGAGGTTTGGGGAAAAACCCTGGGCATACTTGGGTTAGGCAATATAGGAATCGCAGTGGCGCGGAGGGCTGCTGCATTTAAAATGAGGATTATATATTGGTCAAAGCATAGAAAGCCAAATGTGGAGATAGCAATGGGGGTATCGCCGGTAACGCTTGATGAAATATTTAGGCAAAGCGACTACCTAATAATATCTGTGGCGCTCACGCCTGAAACGCGGCATTTAGTGAACGAGGATAGATTTAGGTTAATGAAGAGAAACGCCTATGTAATAAACATAGCCAGGGGAGCAGTGATAGATACGCCGGCCCTCATTAAGGCACTGCGTGAAGGATGGATACGCGGCGCCGCACTTGATGTATATGAGGATGAACCGCTACCCACTAACAGTGAACTGCTTTCCCTGAATAACGTAGTATTAACGCCCCACATAGCATCGGCATCATTTGATACGAGGAATAATATGGCTGAAATCATAATTCAAAGCGTAATCAATGTATTAATTCATGGGAAGCCGCCCATATACATAGCTAATCCAGAGGCAATGGGAGACGGTAGATGAGGGTAGTTATAGGAGTAACAGGCGCCTCCGGCGCAGTATATGGACTTAAGGTAATGGAGGCGCTCAAGAGCCTTAATGTGGAGACGTATCTAGTGGTGAGCGAAACGGCTAGGAAAGTGATGAGGGAAGAAGGCATTGANCCCGCCAGGATCGAGGCGTTAGCTACTAGAGTATTTGGTGAGGAAGAAATGGAGGCACCAATAGCCAGCGGTTCTTTTTGGTTTGACGGCATGGCAATAGTGCCTTGCTCAATGAAGACCCTTGCATCGATTGCGCACGGCATTACGGATAACTTAGTGACCAGGGCAGCTGATGTTGCATTGAAGGAGCGACGGAGGCTAGTCCTAGTGATAAGGGAAAGCCCATTAAGCCTAGTCCATATTAGGAACATGGAGTTGGCCACAATGGCTGGAGCCATAGTTATGCCTGCCAGTCCACCGTTCTATAATAAGCCAACCACAATAGATGACATGATCAACTCGGTAGCAGGCAGAGTTCTCGATCTGTTGGGGTTGAGGAATAACATATATAGGAGATGGGGCGACCCGAGCCGATAGCCGCATAATAAATATTAATGCCAAGCCGCTCGATCCATGAAAAAAGAACTGGACCTAATATTTAAAGAAGACCTATGTGCTAGGCATTGGGAAGACCTAATTAATGATTAGGATAAGGGCCTCCGACAAGCCTGTTAGGATAATTGATGAGNTATGGAGAATGGGTATGCCCGTTGAGGGAGTGTGCGGCGGTATCGGTATATGCGGCAAGTGTAGGGTAAAGGTTATTGCTGGTTCCGAGAACCTCAATCCAAGAACTCGTAGGGAAGAGGGGCTTGATCCTGGCGAGCGATTAGCCTGTATGGCTTGGGTAATGAGGGGGGAAGTAATTGTGGAGCCCATTAATCATGGCAGCGGTAAGTTTGTGGCTGTTGGTTATGAACCTACTATTCCCATAAAGCCGCTGGTGAAGATGAAAAGAGTTGAATTGAATCCGCCCACCCTTAGGTCCCAGGTTCCGGATGATGTTAACCTATTTAGGGAGAGCGGGTATAGGCCAAGGCATTTATGGATATATAGGAGGCTGCCTAGCGTTTTAAGGGAATGTAATTGGTCCGTAAATATTGTATACGCGTGGGATGAAGTTATTAATGTTAAGTGCAGTGATTCAGTATTTGGGGCTGCCATAGATATAGGTTCCACAAAAATAGTTGTTCACGTGGTTGATCTGAGGAATGGAAATACGATTGCATATGATGTGGTCGAGAACCCTCAGACTAGGTACGGCATCGATATAATAAGTAGGGCATCCCTTGNNATAAGCGATGAGGGGATAAATGATAAGCTTAGGGAACTAGTTATAGACGCTATTAATTCATTAATCAAAAAAATATCCAGTAGCTCTGGAATTGACCCAANCGATATAGATGCAGTTGTCGTGGCTGGAAACACCGTAATGACCCAATTATTCCTTGGCATAAGGCTTAATAGTTTGGTTCAAAGCCCCTACATACCCNCAATTGGGTTATCCACTATACTTAGAGCCAGCGATGTTGGATTAATCGTGAATCCAGCTGCGATTGTCTTCATTATGCCGGCCGTCGCTGGCTTCATTGGTGGCGATGCCGTGGCTGATGCATTGGTGGCGAATCTGGAAGAGGATAGACGTAAGCTGCTTATAGATATAGGGACTAATACCGAAGTCATGCTTAGAACCAGTGATTATATATTGGCTGCATCAGCCCCGGCTGGCAGCGCAATAGAGGGAGTTGGGATATCAAGTGGAGTCAGGGCTGTGGAGGGAGCCATAGATAGAGTTGAGTTAGTGAATGGAAAGCTTCAGGCCTTTACAATAGGCGGTGGAGACCCCATAGGAATAACTGGGACTGGCCTTATTGATCTAGTGGCTGCCTTAATGAGGGCCGGCTCAATCGGTAGGAGCGGTCGGTTAATTCCGGGGCCTTTTGTTAAGGAGCGGAATGGATCGCTCGTGATTGATATTAATGGAATCACGGTTACTCAGCGCGATATTCGTCTCCTTCAGGAGGCTAAGGCAGCCATTCAATCAACCTGGAAAACACTTCTGCGAGCGGCTGGAATTACTGAGCGGGAGTTGGATGCCGTGTATGTGGCCGGCTCATTTGGTACCCATATTAATCCTGACTCAGCAATTTCAATAGGTCTTCTCCCGCAGGCGAAAGTCTTCTTTCTGGGGAATGCTGCAATAAGTGGTGCGAAGCTTATCCTGAGGAATGCGGATTATTGGGATAAAACTACGCATGTAGTAAATATGATTAAGGTAATCGAGATGGCGGCGCTGGACGACTATGAGAAGATCTTCTTGGAGAGCACAATGCTGGGGCACTGAAATTTATTAACACGTGTAGAAATAGGATCAATACATTTAAACCCATGCTGAAATTCGATTACATGGATCTTAAGGAAGCCATGAAGAAGTACGTTGAGGAGCTCGATCCCTTCCTATCAATGCTTCAAGTAAAAACAATAGAAGCAAAGGATGGCTATGCAAAACTATCCATGAAATTCAGAACCGAAATAACTAGGCTAGGTGGCATCGCTAATGGTGGAGCAATAGCAACGCTAATAGATGCCACAGGTGGAGCCGCCGTCATGACCTTGAATAATGAGGGAAGAAATCAAGTCACTGTTACCCTTAATATAGAATACATTAGGCCAGTGAGTAAAGACTTCTATGCGGAGGCATGGGTTAAGAAGCGGGGCCGCAACTTGGCATTCGTCTATATAGAGGTAAAGGATGCCGATGAGAATCTCTGTGCAGCAGCTAATGGGGTCTGGATGTACCTTTAAAAATAAATGCCGAATCCATTAATTATTTAATTACTCCTTCACTTTATCGAGGGGAATCAATCGTTCCCTGCCTATTGCAACCTCCTCCAACACCACCATCGTCTCCGTCTTTATTATGTCCGGGTTAGTCGGCAAGTAATTCAATAGGAAAGATGATAATTGCTTTAAGTCNCGCACCCACACCTTAAGCATTATATCGTACTGTCCAGTCAATACATTTGCTTCCTCGATCCAGGGGAGACGAGCATCATTATCGCAATCCCTTATNATCTTCTCGGCAAGCATAACTTGAGATGGTTTAGAACCAGCAGTAACCGATCTCCTAACGGTTATCAATACATACGCTTGCATTGAGAAGC
This sequence comes from Thermocladium sp. ECH_B, assembly GCA_001516585.1. Classification (NCBI taxonomy): domain Archaea; kingdom Thermoproteati; phylum Thermoproteota; class Thermoprotei; order Thermoproteales; family Thermoproteaceae; genus Thermocladium; species Thermocladium sp. ECH_B. The sequence goes on along the minus strand of LOBW01000004.1, from coordinate 3,969 downwards.
CTAATACGTATGGACTCAATATCGCCCTATATCCCTTTATTATGCCGCCCTCCTCCAACTTTTGAACCCTATTCATTATGGTGGTTCTAGGCTTTCCTATATCATCAGCCAATTTCGCTAGAGGAGTTCTTCCATCCTTCTGTAACTCGCCTAGTATCCTCTTGTCTAGTTCGTCGATTATAACCGGCATATATTGCTTAACTAGTCAGAGNTTTAATGCTTTGAGCCGCGGAGAAGATCTTTCATTGATGTCACATGCCGTCCCTCCCCCTTAATACTCACGCCCATTAATCCACCCATTAAGAGCGCCCTAGTTACCACAATGCCCATGAGCAATTCATATGCCGTGAGCGCCATCACTATCATCAATACCAGCGCAAGCCCAATGCGCCAACCCATGCATCTAACAGTTTCGCTATCTTAATAAAGGTTTCTAATGAAAAACGTTATATATAAAACCTAATTCACTAAGGTTATCCATCGACCTCCTCCATGGCTCTAAACAGCGAGGTTTTTCGTCTCTTTGAACCTATCTATATATGGGGAATAATCATTGATATAATGCATTGAATAATTATCGATAGTATGACCATTATTATTGCAGATGCTGTTATCAGCCTTATTGCGTTTTCTACATCAGCTTTACTAGGCAATTTACCTGATCCGATTGAGTATGAACCAATTTTCTCCAGCCTAACGCCTAAGCTGGCCGATATTGCTGCAATTGGGTACCCAGCATTAATGCTTTGAGTTGAGCGCTTATTTCTCATGAAAATGTGTATGCTGGGCGGAAAACCCAGCAACTTAGCTGTAAATAGTATTATTACCGCAGTGAGGCGTGCAGGTATGTAATTGATCAGGGTATCCGTCTTAGCGGAGAACCAACCGGGTTCCCTATATGGTTCATCCATATACCCCAGCGAGCTATCCATGGTATTGGTTAACCTCTGTAGAAGGGCGCCAGGCACGCCGATTATTGAGAAATAAAAAAGAGGGGATGAGAATCCATCAACTAGGCTCTCCGCTAGGGATTCTATTACGGCTGAATTAACGTGCCCCTCATCCAGTGCATATACATTCCGCCTAACTAATTGCTGGGCATAATTCAACGCATCTTGCCCCTCATTATTCAGGTAATTTCTGGCTATATCTATCAGCAACCTTAATGAGAATGTCATCTTAAGCACAATAGCCGAGACCAATATGAGGATCCAGCCCCTTCCCACGACCAATAGTGGTGTAATGTATATAATCATCACGGGGACAACCGATATCAACCATATCAGGACTCCCATGATCTTCGTATGCCGCATATGGCTGAAGAGGGATTGTGATATCCAGTAAGTCAAATGCACTGGGTGAATTAAGTAGGCGAGGCCCTTATGTCTTGGATAAATCCAATCTAGAATTATGGCCGCAAGCAAAATCAATGATGCGGACTCACAATCATTCATCTAGCGGCCATAGCGTGGGCAATTAATAAGTTATCTTCTATTGATTCCATTGACATTTATGATTAGTCAATAAGTTCAGTTCCACATTATTTAACCGCGATTATTTACGTGAAAAAATATTTATAGGCTACAAATAACTAGGATAATTATGAGGAAACCACGGGAAACTGTGGAGACCCAGTGGGGAAAACCCCAGATCAGCGCCTTCATATCGACATCGCTGGGTTTTCTAATGTGGGGATTCGTTACCACTATGGGAGTTGCATCGCTTTCCTGGTTCAAGGGAGAGATGCCGGCGTTTATGATACCCATATACCCCATTGTTGGTCCCCTAATGCTTCTCATAGGCAATCAAGTAATGGGGAGAGCCGCTGATCTAATTGGACGGAAAAAAATCTATATAGTAACAATGCTGTTATACTCAATTGGATTATTGGGCATGGCCGCTTCAAATAACCTGTATGAATTTACTCTAGCTTATGCCGCGGCTGAATTCGGTGTAGGAGGCGAGGAACCAGCATCGCTGGCCGCATTAACTGAATTAATGCCCGCCAGCAGTAGAGGAAAGGCGCTCGTATTATCGTCTAACTTCGATAATGTGGGGGCAGCACTGGCCTCTGGAATAATATTGCTGAGCGGTCTCTACTCGCTTAGTTTTGGGCAGGCCAGGATAATTCTGGGCGCATCGGGCATAGCCGCAATTATTGTGACCACAATCATTAGATTATCAATGCCTGAATCAACTAAGTGGTTGATTGCCACAGGTAAATTAAGCAATAATCCGGAGCCCCCGCTTGCTAATGAGCGAGACATGGATCGCGGAAGCAACATAGTTAAATCACCGCTCTGGCTCAGATTATTCACTCTTGCAGCCATAGGAGTGTCCCAAATAGTGACTTACGGCTTAATAGCATTTTACTTGGCGTATTATTACTATACATCGATAACAACTATAAGCACGATAATAATGATGGCTAATCTAGGCGCGGCAGTGGCTGGCTTAATCGGATTCATAGTGGATAAGATAGGCCGCAGGGAATTCATGCTTGCCTCATATTTGGGCGGCACCTTAACCATGATTCCAATACTATTCCTCTATAAGTCCCTGGGCAGCGATCCCCTCTTATTCTACTCGTTCCTATTCATTAACATGATGTTCAGCGAGTTTGGTTGGGCCGTTAGAACAATGCTTGAGCCTGAGTTATTCAAGACAACGGAGAGAGCCACATTCATAGGATTAGTCAGGGTAATAGCGTGGTCAGCATATATTTCCATGATTTACTTATCATCATTCCTAAGCGAGTATACGTACCTCCTCCTCAATCTGGGATTCTACGTAATAGGCACCATTGGTTCAATAATGTGGCTAGTGGCCGGCATAGAGACTAGAGGCGTATCGTTGGAGAAACTGGAGAAGTACCTGTGAGCTACCCCGCCCTTAAGGGCGAGGCTTCCCGCTTCCCTGCCCCGCCTTGCCCATCGTTATGGGTAGTGGGCGGAGCTCCACGGGCACCACGGGCGACTCCCACCCTGCATGCTTCAAGTGATTAAGAGAGGAATTATAATCCCTATCAGCCCTCCAACCACACCTGGGACACTCAAACACCCTATCACTCAACGCTAAGTCGTCCTTTACGTACCCACACTTGGCGCACGTCTTCGAGGAATTCCTAGGATCCACTAAAACCACCTCCTTCCCATACTTCTCCACTTGATACTTTATTACTGTACGCATCATGCCGAAGGCAGCATCCTGGAGACTCCTCCTAAGCCCCCTACTCGCCCCACCAACAAGTTGCTTAGCATCGATATCCTCCATAACCACAGCATCATAATGCTCCGCAAAATACTTCCCGAGTTTCATATATAGATCCCTCCTCAGATCCGCCAAATGCTCATAAGCCCTAGCCAGCTTAATTTTAGCCTTGAACCAGTTGCGGGAAAGAAACTTCTTCCTGGATAGGGCCTTGTGAAGCCTCTTCACCTTCTTCAATGCCCTCTCGTAGGGCCTCAAGTTTGGGAGGTACTCCCCATCCGAGGTCACGAGAAGCTTCTCCACACCAACATCGATCCCCACCGCCTTCCCAGTATTTGGCAATTTTGGGAATTCATAATCCTCAACAATGAATGAGATGAAAACCCTTTCACTCCTCGTCAATTTCACGGCCACGCGTTTCACTTTCTCTAGTGGAAAGTCCCTATGAACGATTAATTTGAAGACGCCTAGATTTGATAACCTCAGCACTAGTTTTTTCTCTTTCCTGCCCTTCCCCTCCCTAGTTTCCAATATCTCCCATCCTTTTTGCGGATAAACCAAGCTATAGTATTTATGGGTTTTCTTCTCCTTGGGGAAACGCGCTAATCCGTCCAAGAACCTCCGTCTAGCCTCGTAGAAGCGATCTGCGACTTGTTGCACCACTTGCGAATATAGCTGTTGGTACTCCTCATCTTGTTTTCTGAGGTCGAGGGCTAGTTGCCTCAACTCCGTGAGGGTCAAGCCCCTACCATCCCTTTG
>LOBW01000003.1 GCA_001516585.1 Thermocladium sp. ECH_B | reverse complement strand
AGGTTAATGGAGGGTATCGATTTCGTAGTACTCAATAATAACCTATACGTACTGGACCTCAATAAGTTACCGATAGACCAAGTCATTAGGAACCCGAGGGTGAGCTTTGACTCGCTCATTAGGGATTTCGTGACGAGGGACCCCATGAAGTATTCAAGCCGCCTCTACAGTGTCGAGGAGCAGTGCGGTTCGGGCGAGGTCCTTGATCACAACCCTGAGGGGATACCGGCTAGTGAGGTTAAGGGTTTCCTGAGGACGACTTACCTATACTGGTTACTTAAAAACGATGCTGAAAAGAGGACCAGGTTCCTGGACATTGTTAGGGAGAGAATCAGTGAGGGTGTTGCCCTGAATAGGGTCTCGATAGATGCTGAGGATAATGTGGTCCTGGTGGTGAGCGATAAGGTTCTGTACGAGGAGGAGGNGAAGGAGGCGCCGTATAACGTAATGAATAAGGTGATCATTAAACAATTAACCAAGCCAAAGCATAACGATTGCGGCGTTTATTGCATCAGGGATCGTGAGGGCAAGTTCTCAATACGTGCACTGGGACTGAGGCCTGGTACTGTTATTAGGTATGAGTTAATCATCGACAAGAGGCGCGAATACCTCAATCCAGATCTAATCAAGGCCCTCCGCGAGTTCAGCACGGACCTAGTGGCGTTAGAGTCCAGGAGGGGCGTTAGAGTCCCTGAGTGTGGTGATGGTTTACCCATTAGGGTTGGTTATGGAGTTGGTAGGAGGTGGAAGACCATGCTTAACCTCCTGGAGTCTCTGGATCCCGCGCTCTTTAGGGATGTCACTAATTACGTATCATCAAAGCTGGGCAAGGTGTGGGGTGACTCAACAATTAGGCTCGTCAATAATGAACCAGTGGGTTGGGTTTGTGTTAGGGTGATTCCATGAGTGCCAAATCCCTCGTGGTATCTGTAATACTTTACGTAATGGGTAGGGTTAGGTCAAGGGCACGCGGCGGTGACCCGATAAGTAATGCCAAGCATTACATCGAGATTCTAAGCAACGCACTGAGATCCGCCGGCATTGATCCAGACCAGGTAAGCAACCTATTGGGATCTCAGGAGGTGCTTAGGTACATTGGGGTTGCCATTGGTGGGTCTGTTGTTGATCAAGGTGAGTGCGATGTTAATAAGCCGTTGAGGGTACCGTTCATCAAGAGGGAGGTTAGTGTTGGGCCGGCATTGCTGATGAATGTGGTGATTAATGGTGCTAGGGCTAGGGATGACTACGTCAAAATAGTGAATGAACTGGACAGGCACATGGAGAGCCTTGGGGGACTTAGGCTTGATTGGGAGGCGCTAATTACGACGCTACTATCGATCGCCAAATCAACGCTGGTCTACGTCCCCTACTCAACCTGCGGCAATGGTAACACCTACTCAGCCTACACGGTTGCACACGCAGCAGCTGCCTACGCATCCACCACGATTTCAAAGGATAAATACGCCATAGTCGTTGCCGACATAGTCGGTATTCAGGACATGATTAGTAGAATAAACAGGACTGAGAAGGCAATGAGGCAGTTGAAGGGTAGGTCAATACTCGTAAACCTACTACAGCACACCATAGCAACGAGGTTCATCAGGGACACAAATAGGAAACTGGGGGTTGATACGTTGAGTCCGGTTAACGTACTTGTCGATACCGGCGGTGAGGTTGTGATGCTCATCCCAGCAATTGATGAGGACGTACTCAACGGCGTCATTGAGGAAATAGAGGATGAGGTTGTGAGGGAGTTTGAGAGTAGGGTTAGGGTTGTGGTGGCTCACTCCAGGGTGCACAACATTGTTGATGACTTCGGTGGCGTCCTTAGGGAAGCCTATGGTGGACGTGATAATAGGAGGTATGGTAAATGGAAGAAATTCATAATCAACGGCAAGGATCTATGCGATATGTGTCACATGCCCACCGAGAGGCCCAGCCACGTGGATAACCAAACACTATGCCCATTCTGCGCCCTAGCCCACAGAATAGGTGGGGTGAGTAGGAGGTTGGGCATGCTCGCTGAGGTTGCGAACCCAGTTAACCAACTTGGGTGCGAATCAATAGGAATTGGGATTAACTACGTGGTTTGCCTCGAAGGCGTTAGGCTCGGGACTGTGCCACGGATAATCTACGACCTCAATAGGCTGAGCATTAACAACGCAATCAATGCGGGACATACGCTGTTCTTCCTAAATACACGCATGCCAACCGATGAATTCGGTGAATTAAAGAGTTTCGAGGATTTAGGCAGCGTAGCCGTAACCATAAAGTCTGACGCCAACAAAATGGGCGATCTAAAGAGGGAGGCCTCGAAACTGGGCGCTGCCCAGTACGTACTCTACAGTCAATTACTCATAACGATATTTGATGTATACGGCGCAATGCTCTACATGAACACGCCTAACTACAGCGACAGCGTCTTCATCATATACAGCGGTGGCGATGACCTAGTCGTCGTCAGCAACCATTATGCACTTGATTACTTGGTTAGGATAGTTAGGAGGGCTAATGAATTTGGGATAAACGTGGCAGGTGGCGCCATGGTTCACGACGTGAAGTTACCAATATACTTGGTTTGGCGCTATACCGAGGAAAGGCTTAACAGTGCTAAGGATATGGGTAGGGACAAATCACTAGTGTACCTACTAAACACAGGCAAGTCACCGGTAATACTAAGCATCGACAGGGTTAGGGATGTGATTAGTTATATCGAGCAAAAACATGCATGGACAGGCGAATTGGAGGACGAGGAGGGTGAGGCAAGTAGGACATTGATGTATAAGGTGACAATTCACCTGACAAGAATGTACGACCTACTGTGGGAAATGAGGGGGGTGTGAGGGATGAGAATAGAAGCAAAGATCTTACTAGACTCAACGAATTAAGGCGTGACCTGGTACATGAAGTGATTAACTACGTCTACCTCATAAACAGAAACGGCAGGAATGCACAGGGCATGCTCAACGAGCTACCCAAGAACCTACANCCAAGCAATGTGGCGGATACGTTAGCACCCATATTGAGGGACCAGGACAACCGCCAAGAGACGCTAAAGGCGTTGGATGGATTACTTAACGACTTAGGCATTGTCGTGGCTAGGATTAACCTATACAGGCAATTACTCGAAAAGCAGCAAACAATGCCCGCGTAGGAAATCCTTTAATTACGCAACGAATGGGCTGAGGCATGACTACATACCTAAGCACGGCATTCAGCCTCCAAATGCTCCCGGAGGAGGACGGGGAAGTTACTATAAAAGTTAGGAGGGTAACTGCCGAGGAGGCTAGGGAATTATTGTCCCGGGGCTTCGTCAGTGTGGTGGGTCACGAATTAACCGCGGCTATTGCTTCCTCAATCTTGGGCATGAATGTCGCAGTAAATAGGGCTGCCATAAAGCTGGGCAGGGGCGACGTTCTCGTGGTGTTCCAACTACTTTATGGGCGTTTAAATCAAACCAGAGAGTTGACAAAGCAGGAAGTCGACGAGATAATCAATAAGGGGCTATACGCCTTCTTCATGGTTACAATTAAGTCTTAACCTAAAATATCACCTATGTGCCTCACTACGAAGCCCTTAATGAGTTTCCAGTTGCAGCGTACCGCCTTTCTGTCAAACGTCTCATTAATAAACTTAGCAGTGTCCACACATGTAGAGCCAAGGATGATTCCCGCGTGGACTATGAAGTTCCTCAACTCATCCTTATCCATTTTCTTCTGCCCATCTATTAAGCTCTTACTTAACAATAACCTCAGACGCCTTCGATGGCTTCTCAAAGTACGGCATTATAAGCTCCTTTTATTAATGAGAATGTAACCATCATCAGCTGGGGGTTTGCTTTCCTTAAGTTTGCCCAAGTAGCGATGTGCATAGAGCTCTCGTAAAGACCTTAGCATAGGTCACCTCGGGTTTCGTGAAACCCATTAGTGATGTTTCATAGCCACCGTTAGTCCTATTCAGTTTCACAGATTGCAGAAGCCCCTCATACTTCAAATCATCGGTGATCCAACTTGCTTCGTTGAACTCAACAAGGTCTATGCATGAGTGTATTAGGGCTATTGGGCCATTCATAATTAGTGCCCCAATGACCGTCGTCTCATCCTCGCTGAGACCGCCATTGTGTGTAGCTGTAATTACTGGGTCCAAGTATTTATTCGCTTTTAACTCATCTATGTTGCACACATAGAAAACTCTCATGTTACCCTCAGATCCAACCTCCACGGCATTGTATATACGGATCCCCACAACGTAACCGGTGCTATGCTAATTCAATGCCAGCGATGCAATCATCTTGGCTAGTTCAACTGTCAAGAATGGTGTGTAATTTACGCCAAGTGTGATATCAATAATAAACTCCTTAACATCATTAAGGTGCTCGCCAAGTTGCATTAAGAGTACCGGCTAGGGCGTAGGTTAGGTATGTGCTGGGTTCAACGCCTTCGCCGACTCCGTATTTAAACATGAGACATTCCTTATCCCTAATCTTAACTTCCCTAATACCAATGTATGGGGCAATAACAACCTTAACCTTATCAGCAATATCCCTATCTATTCTATTGAGTTAACGGCCACGCAATTAATGTACTCAAAGGCAGCCTTAACCCAACCCCCATAGTTCTCTACCTCCCTAGGCATTACTATACTGGAGTCTTCATCTGGCTTAAGCCTTGGGTTTGCCCTAGCGCATTCGAAGTCCACCTTATTCCGTCCCCTTGCCGTTACCACGCTATCTAGGGCTACGATAATCGCCTTATCTACACCAAATTCCCTAACCATAAGGGGGTAGTGCCGTGTAGGAACGGTACACATTATCTGTTGGCTCACGGCGGTACTCGGCTCATCCCACTCGAACGGGTTGTCCCACGAGGCCAGGTAAATACGCACAGAAATCTTTTCGCTCACTTTTATTAAAATCTTATAAATATGTTGGCATAAGCTCAGCACTCATTGATGACATCCAATAACTTCTTCACCCACTCCCTAGGCTTTACAAAGCCATCTCTCTCCTCAACCAAGTTCCTCTCTATCAAATCCTCGACATCCACGCCCTGCTGAGTAAGTAAGTACCTCGGCGCCCCATTGCCAACCTTACCTAACTCATCCAGGTACCTCTGCCTAATGCCTATCGGCAGTATTGGTAAATCAACAACTTCTCCAAAACCTCCGTATGTATAAATGACCTTCCACGCACAAGACAATAGGGCTATCAAGGCGGTGTATGTTGTCTCTGGCTTAAAGCCTGCTGTCACGTTGACGACGACCTTGAAGCCCTGTCTAGCCTTATTCACAATGAGCCTAGCTTACCCATCGATGAGTTCAACTAAGCCCTCTCTGAAGAACATGGGCCCTGTGCCGAAGCCCTTAACTTTAATCGACTTGCATGGTATGACCTTCGTGATTCCAAACAACTTACTTCCGTGTTCCCTGACTACCTCGTGGATTATGTTTGCGCAGAACCTTGCAGTGCCCGTGTCCGTTGGGTATAGGTAGACCTCGACCTCATCAATGCTGTGCTTAGATGGTAGGGAGTTGAAGAACGCAATCAATGAGTTAAGCTCCGCACTGAATTTACCTGGGTCGCTGCTCACGATTTCGAGGACCTCCCTAAAGATTGGATCGCTCGGCGTGGCTCTTTTTAGGAACTCTTCCTGGACTGGATCGGTGGGTAAGGCATTCTATGGTATCCTGCCCAGTAATTGGCAGAGGGTTTGGCTTAACTTCCTACTATCTAATTCACAATCCTTCGCTAATCTCTCCANGTTGCTTAGTATGCTTGTGCCTACGGTGTTTAGTATGGCTAGTTTCCAACCCATTGATTTACGCGTTTATTGAGAATTATAAGTATTACCCAGCTTTATCGGCGTGACTCTAACCGTCCCCAGACCTAATGCTTGTTGACCTACTGACACCCAGGTAATTAGCCATATCGAGGGGCCTCATGTAGTTCCTAAGCCTAGCCCCACTCCTACTTACTGGCCTCAGTATTAACCAACCAATGAACCCTCCGCGTCCTCCTCTTGTCAACACTTATTGTCACGGGCCTTATCGAGTGGTTAACCTCCCTAAGCTCATACGGCGCGTAAATCGCGTGGGGCAAACCAACCTTGTCGAACCTCTCGTATGCATTCCACCTACGGAGTAGGCTAAGTATGGGGATCACTGGGTGCGAGTATAGGGCATGTACGCTATCCCTAACACCAAGCCTCGGGTGCCTAGGGTACTGGAGCAGGGTGGGGTCTCGAAGGAGGCCTTAACATAGTCGGAACCAACCCAACACTCAACCCGCCCGAGTTAATCACGGAGGTGCTCACGTGCTCAATACCGACCCTGAACGTCCCATATACCGTGAAGACGCTCCTGGCACTTAACAACTAATCAATGACTGAGCCAGCCTCAACCCTAAACCTACAATTCCTACGTGGGTAGTTGAAAATGTTTGTCTTGAAGTCATCCAATGCATCAATGCAATTTAGTATTATTACAAAACTCCCTAAAATCTCTGGTGCGGGGGGTGGGATTTGAACCCACGCAGGCCTACGCCAACGGGACCTCAACCCGCCCCCTTTGACCATGCTCGGGTACCCCCGCCTCTCATTCCCCTTAGCCGTTGCACTATTTAAATTTAGCCGTTGGCTCGGTCATAGCTTGCCCGGGTAGTACTTGGCTAATGCATTGGTTATTGGGGCGCTCTTGATGAAGCTATTTCTCGCATTCATCATTACCTTAAGGAACCCGGCCTTATCGTCGTGATACATCTTGATGATCGCCTTTAATTTGCCCACGAAATCCTCGTACTCCTTCTCATTGATATCCCTGGCCCTGGCGTCGATGCCTATATCTATTAATTCCCTCACGTCGCTTCCGAAGAGCCAACCATTCTCTCCATCCTTTATCAACTCCACCGCGGCCCCATCCCTGGATGATAGGGCAGGAGTGGCGTTTAGCCCGCCCTTCATGAAGGATGTGCCGGATGCCTCCCAGCCTGGGAACGGCGTGAACACCATTACGGAGGAGCCGGCCACTATNGGCTTCGCTAATTGAATCCCGTAGTCAGGCATGAATACGACGTTCTCGTAATTAAGGGCGGCCTGCTTCATTCGCCTCATCACCTCGAGCCCATATGAGTCATCGGGGTGAGCCTTCCCCGCGAGCACGAAGACGGCGTCCCGCGGCTGTTCCTCCTCTATAAAGTCCAGAATGAATTCCGGCCTCTTATATTTGGTGATCCTCCTATTCCAGGCAATTATGGGCCTATCCCCCGCATTTACCTGCTTATACCTAGTGATTACGCCCAACAACTCCTCCCTGGCCCTGGCCTTAGCCGCCGCCAATTCCTCAATGCCCCTAGCCCCGGCTATTGCCGGATGAATCCACCGCTCCTCATCCACTCCATTAGTTATGTAGGTGACCTTATGCATGTGGTGCGGAATCACCTTGCTCACCACGTCCATCATTTTCNCCGAAACCACGACGCCTCCGCCAGTCATGCTGAGCCCCAGCTCCGTCAGTATGACTGGGTTAGAGATGAAGGAGTAGCCGAATTCATCCTCGAAGAATTCCCTCGGGAAGGAGGGGTGGCCCCAGGGGCCCGGCGTGTGAATTATGAGCCTATACTTCCGCGGCTCAAGCCTAAGCACGAGGGGGAGAAGCGCGGTGTACGCCTCCTGTAAATCAATTATCTCCACATTATTGATGCCGATGATTCTGGTTATGTACTCCGCAGCCCCCTTGGCCAGGAGGACGTACTTGGCGAACTTATCCTCAAGGCTCTTCTCAATATAGACCCTATCCACGAGGTTCGCCGCCCACATGGGTGACGTTGGATCAATGAAGACGACCCTCGCCTTGCCCACCCTATACTCCATGAAATCGATGAGAACCCTCCTATGCCTAAGCCTAATGCCGGCGCTATCCACCTTGACCAGCTTCTCCAGGAACTCCTTGGGCTGGGGCTGCGGCCTCGGCATTAACTCGTCGCTGAATGAGTAATCAACGTAGCCCTCCCTATAGAGAAGCGTTATTACCACGTAATCGATTCCTCGCCTCGCCATTGCATAGAATTTATCCCCCTCGAGCACGCCTAGGCCTCCAGCATACGTGAATCCCTCATCCAGCGCTATCTCCGGGGTAACGCTTACAATAGTCATGACCCCTAGAGTATACTCTTTATTTTAGGCTTTACGGTGCACCCAGGGGGAATGCATTAACTATAACCACTCGGGTCCACTTGGGAACTGGGAGAAAAAATTTATGGGCGTGGTTATCCCGCTTCCCCATGGTCATAGCTTGCCCCCGCGACTGCTACGATACCTGCATATTTGACCGCAATTATCGGCCGCTCCCAATGTTCCCAGTGAATGGATTCACGTGCGCCAGGGGCAGGGCCGATCTACGGAGAAATAGGGTGAATAGGGTGGAGGCGCCCATGATAGATGGGCGAGAAGCCACCCTCGAGGAGGCCCTAGATGCATTGGCTCGCCTAGTGAGGGAAACGGCGAGGCGTGACCCCTCCAGGATAATTCACGTGGATTACGACGGTAATCAAGGACTCCTCACTTGGTACTACCCAGCGAGGCTCTGGAATGCGTTAGGGGCGTCCCAAACCGATTACTCTATATGCAGCGCGGAGGGGCATGCCGCCATTGCCGCCCACTACGGCACTAGCTTCGGCGCATTGCCGAGCGAGTTCCAACGATATGATGCGGCGGTTCTATGGGGAGTGCCGGCCAGCGTCAGCTTCATTCATGGCTGGGTCGCGCTCAGGAATGCATATAAGGTAGTCATCGATGTGAGGATGAGCGATGCGGCTAGGAAGGCCGATGAAGCGATAATTGTGCGTCCAGGCAGTGATGTGTACCTAGCCATTGGGGTAATCAAGGAGTTATTCAGGATGGGGAGCGTCACGGGGGATGTAGATGGATTGCCCGAGTTAAGGGGATTCGTGGAGAAGTACAGTGATGAGGAGATAAGCGAGTACACGGGCCTCAGGTGGAGCAGTGTTAAGCGGTTGGCGGAGTACTACTCCCAGCGCCGCCCCCTCACATTAATAGGCTTTGCCCTGGGGAGGACTAGGAATGGTGGAGACGCTATTGGCTTGATATCCCTTATCCCGGCGCTCCTGGGCATGGAGCGTGGATTCTATTACTCCAACTCGCTGGGTTGGGGCATTGACTTCAATTACCTGAGGGGGCTACATATCGCTCGCCCCGGGAGGGTGATTGGGATGGCTGAAGTGGCGTATGAGGCTGGGGAGGGGGCCTTTGACTTAATGTTCGTGTGGAACTCTAACCCAATCCACTCGCTCCCGGGCGCCGATAGGTTGAGGGAGGCAGTGGAGGAGGGGAGATTAACCCTCGTGGTTCACGACCCGTATTGGAGCGAGACGGCTAGGCTGGCTAACATAGTGATCCCGGCCCCCACTTTCCTGGAGAAAATGGATGTGGTGTATAGTTATTGGCATGAGTACTTAGTCCTCAATGAACCAATTCAGGACCCCATGGGGATCCCGGAGACAATGCTCGTGAAGGAGGTGGGGAAGCGAGTCCTCGGCGATCACCCCCTCATAATCGAGGAGCCGCTGCAGGCAGTTGATGTGGCGATAAGGGGCACTGGAGTGACGGTGGCTGAATTAATGGAGAAGAAGATAGCGCCAATAAGGAATAGGCCGAGGCCCAGGAAGCCCAGCGCACACCCCCTGCCGAGTCCCTCGCCTCCAGGGAGGGACTTGATTCTGGTCTTCACGTCACACCCCCTCTACACTAATAGCCAATTCAAGGAGGTTTACGGCTCCCCCGAGCCCATACTATACACGCATGACATTGAGGGAATAGTTGAGGTGGAGTCCAAGTATGGCAGAGCCAGGGTTAGGGCCGTTAAGGATGAGGGAACCCCAAGCGGCGTGGCTTGGATGACTAAGAGCGCCTTAATGGACTTAGATGGGAGACCCATTAATTCCCTCATTGGTCCAGAGAAGGGTAAGTATGGAGGCACGCCGCTCCTTAATGGGGTCGCGGTAAAGATAATCGAGAAGAAGCATGGTGGAGCCCCGGCCGGGATTTGAACCTTCCCTGGGAAGCCCCATCCGGGATTTCCGCTACTTCCTCGTATCTACGGGTCTCAACCTGGGCCTGCAGCCCGTCGCTCTAGCCGGACTGAGCTACCGGGGCTTTGATTCGAGTCGGCATGTGAATTTATAAAAATTGCCTCCAAGCATTGCCTCGCCACGGAGCGGGGGTTAATGGAGGGCTAGTCGCACTAGGTAAAAATTAAAAATGCCTAGGAACAACCCATGCAGGGCCCGTGGTCTAGCGGCTAGGACGTTCGCCTCACGCGCGAGAGGTCCCGGGTTCAAATCCCGGCGGGCCCACTTCCATTCCTCAACTGAATCCTCATAATTTATTATATTTAATGTTTCTTCCCTTCGCCTTCTCAATGGGGTACCTCGCCTCATTTATCTCTAGTTTCCTGAGGAGGGATTGAGCCAGGTCAAAGCCATATTTCTGCGCGAACCTAAGCAGCATGAAGAGGACGTCAGCCATCTCCATTGCCGCCTCCTCCCTTGCCTCCGGGTTCCTCATTAATTCCTCGCTCTCCGCCTCGCTCCTGAACCTGAATATTTCAAGGAGCTCCGCCGCCTCAGTCACTACTCCTATTGCCAGGTCCTTCGGGTTATGAAATTGATCCCAATCCCTGGCTTCACAGAATTCCCGCACCCTCTCCTTTAAGTACTCCAAATTAGTTGTTGAATCGGTGACGCTCATGCACTTAGGGGCCAGCGCTAATTAATATAATAAGCAATTATTCTCCCCCTTGATGCTAAGTAAGAGACTTGCTACCCGCATTGCCGCCTCACCTAGCGGCTCATCTCTCGCAATGAACATGGGGATCAAGCATTATTAGGCCCCGGATCCAGGGAGATGCATGGTTAGCATTAAAATAGTTTATTGCAGGCCCTGCAAGTTTCAGCCGCGAGCGGTGAAGTTGGCCGATGAGCTTCTGAGCCTCGGCCCATCAATTGACTCAATAACGTTGGTGCCGGGAAGCGGCGGCGTCTTCGACGTATTCATCAATGATGAATTAGTGTTCTCCAGGCATAGGGAGGGAAGATTCCCGGAAACCAGCGAGGTACTGGCTAAGCTGCTTGAGGCCACTAACGGGAACAGAGCTTAAACCGATATGCTGGCCACTGCCTTAAGCCGAGTTATTATCACCGCAATAATTGCTAGGAATACGCCCACCACGAGGAATGCCCCCCTCAGCGTCGCGACATCAATTATTAGGCCCCCAACGGCGCCGGAGAGAAAAGTGGCAGTTAATGCGAATGTATTGATCGCGCCCTGGGCCCTGGCCATCATTTGGCTCGGAACCGCCTTAAGCATGGCTGCCCCAGTTACTACATTAATTACCCCCAGAGCAACCCCTATCACTGCCGTGGGCGCCTCATCTAAGTAAACATTGCCTATGAAGCCGATGGATGCCGCCGCGGCCCCCATGATGGCCATGGCTATTGCAGAAATAATACCCACGCTTCCCCTAAGCCTAGTGGCCATTATTGAGCCAAGTATTGACAAAACGAGCGACAAGCCTCGCCTCTTCTAGGGGCGGGGTAAGGTTTTTAAGCTACTGTTTTCTACCTCTGTGGTATGCCTGTCACTGAGCCGATTAGGGTTGGGAGGGATACCAAGGAGGAGTTGAGGAGGCTGAAGATCCACCCTAGGGAGACCTATGACGATGTGATCAAGAGGCTCATCGAGGAGCATGAGAGGTGTGGGCACGAGAAGAACTAACGTAGTTAAACTAGTGGTGGATGAGGAAACGCATGAGAAGCTGAAGGAACTAGGCATAGTCACGGCGAAATGTTGGAACGAGGTGAATTGGCTAAGGACGCAACAATTCAAGAAGGGAGAAAAAGTCGACTTCAATAAGACGGAAAAGGAGGTATACGAGAAGTACAAGCACGCGTTAAGGGTTAATGCGCAGCAAGTTGCTAGGAAGAACGCCGAGGCTTGGAGGAGCTTCTCCCTAATTAGGGAGAAGAAGGAGGGGGAGTTGCCAAGGTGGTTCAAGCCAAGGCCTCCGGGCTACTGGAGGGATGAAGACGGAGAATACAAGTTGATGATCTTCATTAGGAACGATCGTTATGAAGTTAACGAAAGCGAAAGAACAATATACCTAAAGGACTTTAAACTCCCTCTTAGGTTTAAAGGGAAACTAAAATGGCGCGGGAAACAGGGTAGGTTAGAGATTATTCATGATGAGGCTAGGAGGAGTTGGTATGCCCACATCCCAATGGAGGTCGAGGTTGTAGCCGAGGCCAAGGGCAACGCGAGGGCTGGGGTGGATTTGGGGGATCGTTAATTTAGCCACGGTCTATGTTGAGGATGGTGCGTGGTTCCTATTCAAGGGCGGCGGCGTCCTCTCCCAATACGAACTACAGCAAAAAGATACGTAGCGTTCAGAAGCTTCTAGCCAGGCATAGGCAAAGGACGAGCAGGAGGCTTAGGCTCCTCTATGATAAGAGGGGTAGGTTCCTGAAGCACGCCCTGAATAGCATGGTTAGGAAGATAATGGGGGAGCTAATTGTTAGGGGTGTGGGTGAGGTTGTTGTTGGTTATCCGAAGGGCATTGCTAGGGGGCGTGGTAATAAGCTTACATCAAACTTCTGGAGCTATAACTACACTATTAGGCGCTTCGAGGATGTTGGGGAGGAATTGGGAATTAGGGTAATTAGTGTTCCCGAACCAAACACATCAAAGGATTGTTCCCTATGCGGGGATGCCCATGAAGGTGGGCGTGTTAAGCGTGGTTTGTTTAAGTGTCCCCGCATTGGGGTGGTCATTAATGCGGACTTGAATGGTGCAAGGAATATCTCATATATCCCCGAGTCCCTGGGATCCGTGGATGGGGGGCTCTCCGTGATGAGGGATAGGGGTAATGGGTTGAAGACCCAGCCCGTGGTCTATCGCTGGACGAATGGAGCGGGGTGGGTGAATCCCACCAGCTGTGAAGTGGTGAGGATGAAGGCGATGAACCACGAACCAATGAACCGCCCTAGGGGAACCTCCACCCTTTAGGGCGGGGAGGAGGTCAGTAACAGCATGCTCATGTAGATGGGAGGCAATTTAAACTCCTCCTCAACTAAGTCGGTGAATAGTATTCCAGACATGCCGAAGACCAGATTCGCGGCTAGGCTAATCACTATGAATTGAAGCATGAATGCGTTGCCCTTAATGAAGACAAGCCCTTCCCGGATAGAGGAGGAAACGCCGCCCTCGCTTGAGATTGATGGCTTGGCCTTAATTAATGCCAATGGGATAATGGATGAGAGGAATACCATTAAGAGCGATAGGATGGCCAGCGAGTACCCAATACCCAGGAGGAGGCCGGGAACAGCGAAGCCAATCGCCTCCGCCAATGAACCCACAGCATTATAGGATCCGCTGCCGGACTTGTACTCATCCTCCCCCAGGAATTCCTTGCTCCAAGTAGTTCTAATGGAGTTAAGTATATCCGACGTCATTCCAAGCAGGAATGCCACAACGTATGATGAGGCCACGACCAGGATCTCGGGGCCCCTCATAACTGCCATAATCATGGGAATCAGCGCTATGCTCCTAACACCGGCCGCTGCCTCAGCGATTAATTTTCTCCGCCTCAACTTATCCACGATGGCTCCCACGATGAAGCTCAGGAGAAGGGGAAGCGATAACATGCCGTCCCCAAGCCCAGCGAGAAAAGCCGAGCCAGTGTAGTGCAGGAGGATCCACATAACCATCAAGTCGAAGGCCGATGTTCCAAACCTGGAAACACCCATCTCAATAGTAACCAACTTAAAATTGCGATTCATCCACGGCGAACTTGGGAAGCCCATTTTAAACTTTAGAAATCACTTCATCATTGCCGATCATTGCAGCGCTGCCTACATAGCTCGCTCAGTTTCCCCCTGTTCCTGCTTAATTGCCTAAAGGCTGGGTGTCCATGGTTCCGCAGCCCCCCGCTCATTCGTGGAGGTATATGAAGCAATTCATGAAGTATCACATAGGCCTTATCCTCACAACTCAATGAATCGAATCTCTCGGATATAACCTCAATAATGTAAAGTATTTGAGGTTTTAAGACGAATCTCCACTGAATCGGGGCGCCGAACGTCCGAGCCACCGCCAAGCTTCTGGATCCCCTGCTCCTAATGAACGCAACCCGCTCCAAGTTAAGCCCAAGCCCAAGTAACTCATTTATGCCTGCAGCCATTTCTCCAACATCAGCCGCCTCCTCAAGAATCATTAATCCCCCGCGCCTCTCTCCCCCTTTTTCTATACTGCGGCAATGAGGATAAGTCTAGTGATGCGTGGAGGCCAGTGATCAATTGCGTTACCACTAAGTGGACACGTAAATATATGATTCCCACAAAAATAATGAGGCACTCCATTATATACAGGGAACAAGTTGATAAAACGGACGATAAACCTCGCCCCTCAGGGCGGGGAGGGGGTCAGCTGAGAAGAATGGTCTTCGTTCTTGGGGTTTGGAGTTAATTGTTTTCACTGCGTGTCCAATTAATGGTAACGCAGTATGAGGCAAACAAAATTCATGAATTATCCCTGATGAACCATACTGCGCTCTGAATTTTACTCATCAAAGGCAAGGATTCCCNNCCTCTCCCAAGAAACTCACCATATACCATCCCGCTGGGAAGAACATTGGTAAAAAGAACTAGAAACCTCGCCTTTTAGTCTGCTAGAGCGGTGGGGTTATGCTCTTGATTAGTGGGGGTAATTAGNTTCCCCTCAATCCTTGGGGAACGGGGATGGGGGCCAATCNCCATAATGCCAGGGGAAGGAGTAGCGCCCATGAATGGGGGCGTAACCCANAAGCTCTGGGAGCCCTCGCCAAATGGTGGGGCCAGGAATAGATATTGAGCCTCGCCCTTATNGGATTCGGAAGGAGTCACGACTTGGCACAGGAATTGCTCTGCATCCCGATGAGGGCGATACCCCGGGGCGTGCATTCTGGGTGAACCCCCAAAAAAAAGTTTATATCCGTGGTTATTTCAATTAATACATGGGCAAGCCAAAGCCAGGCAATAGGGACGCGTGGCTATTTATTGGCTTCCTTATAATTCTATTCATTACCGCCACATTCGTGATCGAGTACGTGTCCAACCCCCGCTTCTCCAACGCGGTCAATGCAATGATCATGAAGACGCGCTACGCCTGGCTGAGAATTGAGCTAGGCGTCGCCAAGCCGATGCAGCTGGAGCCGCCGGCGCAGCAGCCATTAATGCTTTCCACGGCCTACGTAATTGGACCCACCTCCTTTGCCTCCTCCCTGGATGTCTCTCCCCAAAGCTCCGTGAGGGAAATAGGGCTGGACCAAGTGCCTCAACTACCCAATGGCTCCGTCCTCGTCATTGATTGGGACTACGTGAACCAATCCCTCAGGGTAGGTCTGCGCCGCTTGGCGGACGTACTGGAGGGACCCATGGGGAGGGGGGACTTCGTGATGCTTTACACCGCTAACCCCAAGTTAGTCACGCTCCTGGAGAACGTGGTGGCGGTGGCGTGGGGAGACGAGCGCCACAGTAAGGTGATTGGGTACCCCGTCATGGCGGTGAATGGCCCGGCCTACATAGTGGGCTTCGGCGGCGTGAATTACTTAATAGCGAGCCCGGTCCAGATCCGCGATTACTACACCGCTACCATTAATGGATTGATAAACGAGTGGGCGGGGCAAGCCAAAGCCGCCTCTCGCATCCTAATTCTAAACTTCACAAGCGATCCAACATATATAAATCAGGATCCATGTGGTGAAACTAAATTACCGTTAAATGGTAATAGCAATGTATTTATGTTTGGGACTGGGGAGCAGATCATCGTGGCTAGTGGAGATGTATCTACTGGTGATCAATATAGTATTGATTATTGTATAATAACTGCTAATGGTCCAGTAGGCGATACCATTTATACCGATTATATGGGATTTAATAATATACAAGTGGCTAGTAGTAATTCCTACGGCAACACAGGCGAGTTTCGATATTATAACGTGGGGATAAACATGACCACTGCCTTAAGCATCGATAGTGAGAATGGCTACAATTCATACATGACTTGGTCGGGCTCATATGGGGCAGCGGAGCCGAGCGATACGTCCTGCTCTTGGTTCAGCTGCTCCGATCTAGAGCTAGCAATATCGCTCGCCCAAGAAACGCTGGAATACCTATTCGAGGCAGCGACGGCTTCAGATCCATCCCAGCCAATAGCATCCCTAGTCTCATCCCTAACCATTACGGGTCCCGGAAACGATGGCACCTCCAACCTGGTGTGGTCCATAGGACTGGAGAACCCATACCTATTCTGTTCACCCGAATCCACGAGAACCGGAGGCATATACCCAATCGGATTCGGGCTGATCGATGGACAAGGTGATTGGCAGGTAAATCCGAGCGTTATTAATACTGCGGCGTCTCCCGTGTACTTCGGTCGTGGGGTTATATGCTACCCATTGACTAATGGCTACGTGGAGGAAGCGTTCGGCGGCAGCGTGTACTTCGTGCTTCAATACAATCCAAGCGGGTCCCCTCAGATAAGTCAAGTTAGCACGCAATATCCAACCCCCATCTATGCGGTAGACTTCGCGACTCCAGATTGCCCATAAGCACCGTTTAAGAGGGGGATCTACGACGCCTCATTCTATGATGGAGGCTTTGGGAAGGGGGAATGATGGGGCGAGAAGAATGATCATCGATTCGTTCTGGGGATCATGGCGGCTCCCCCTCATCTTCATTTCCCTTTCTCGGCATGATGGGCGAGGCAAGCGATGAGAATGGGGTTCCCCAATTGCCGGTCATCAATGTTATGGGCTTTAATGCAGCGGATGGGGGCATGCAATGCGGTTTTTCAATGAAGTTCCCGAAAGGGATGAGCGTAAAAGCTTGAATGAGTCGGACCCATTCAGATGCAAATAAATGAAGATGAAGCATCGAAATCCCCGGGCGATGTGTGGAGAGCCCCTTCAATCCTCCAGCAAGTTAAATGCATCCATGAACGCGTTATAGGCGTCTCTGCCGTAGAGGTAGATCATTATCTTATTGATGTTCTTGAGAGCGTTTACGGTTTTCCTGATTGCCTTAATCATTTCCCTCGCCGCCGCCTCATAGGGCCACCCATACACCCCGGTGGATATTGCGGGGAACGCTATGCTCCTGAGGCCAAGCTCATCGGCGAGCCGCAGTGAGTTAATCACGGCTTCCTGAAGCTTCTCAGGTGGGTCTATGCCCCATCGCGGCCCCACGGCGTGAATCACGTGCTTTGCCCGTAGCCTACCTGCTCCAGTTACTGCTGCGCCCCCCACGGGGACTGGGCCGTGTTCCCTCACGTATCTCCGGCTCTCTTCCTGTATTTCCCATCCCCCCTTTCTAACTATGGCTGCCGCCACTCCTCCCCCATGCTCCAGGTAGGGATTAGCGGCATTAACTATGGCATCCGCGTCCGCCTCCGTTATGTCTCCCTCGATTAATTCAAGGGTAACATTGCCCAGACTCGTCCTCATAATTCAATTGTTTCAAGGAAAAATTTAAACCTTACTGACGCTGGAACCATAGCCTGGTTCCCATGATAATGGATGACAAACCTCGCCCTTTAGGGTGGGGTAAAGCCTAAGCCCTGGTGCTGGCGGGGTAGTTGGCTTCCCTTCAATGCCAGGGGAACGAGTAGCGCCCGTGAAAGGGGTGTAACCCCGTGAGGCCTCGGGTAACCCTCGCCAAATGGCGGGGAAGAGGTCAGAATGTTTAATTGGCTCCCCTATAATCACATTCATGGATAGGCGTGAAGCTGCGTGGGCCTTGGCTTTCCTCTACGTTGCATCGCTTCTATTGAGTTACTTCCCCCTTCCTCGAGTCATTGGAATGGTGTTTGGATTACTTGGGTCTCCCATGTTCTTCATACTATTTTATATGATTAATTCCATAATTGCCTTGGGAACGCGGAGAACCATTGTGTTTCTATCGCTTGCCTCCATCATTTCATTCCTATTCGAGTACGTGGGGGTTCATTATGGGGTTCCCTTCGGGTCATATAGCTACACGTCAGCAATGGGGCCAATGATGCTCGGCGTTCCCCTCTTCATTCCTCTCCTTTGGTCATCCCTTGCCTACTTCACTATGGAGGCGGCCGGCAATTATTACTTGGCGTCACTCGGCATGGTTGCCCTGGATATAGCATTCGATCCAGTTCTCTCCGGTCCCCTTGGTCTCTGGAGGTGGAGCGNGAGGGGGCAATACTTTGGGGTTCCCTTAACTAATTTCGTGGGTTGGTTCATTGTATCCCTGGTCATTTACTCAGCATTCAGGGCAAGCACTGGATTCAAGCCCAAGCCTAGCCCAGTGGCTTTAGCGTTCTACGCCTCATACTACGCGTCCTGGATATTCGCGGATGCATTGCTTGGATTAAGGAAAGCCGGAGAAATTGCCTTAATAGTACTAATTATTTACGTGATAAAACTAACGGCAAATCTCGCCCTTCAGGGGCGGGGTAAAGCTTAAAAGTCTCTGGGAATGGGGCTCTTGGCCGGTCAATTTTTAGGGAATGGGGAGTGGGGGCCGACGTACCCCCGCAATACCGGCTCGGGAGGGGAACGAGTAGCGTCCATAAAGGGGCGTAATCCCCAAGACCTCGGGGAACCCCCACCCTTTAGGGCGGGGAGGAGGTCAGAATTCAAATACTGTCTCTAAAACAGAAAACAAAACGATAATGATTATGCCTTATCCTGAAGAACCAAGAATATTATTGGAATTCACATTGATCTTCACGATCAACACCTGAAGTTATGGGTTGTTTAATGTCAGTGCNCTGTCCTCCTCCCCGCCCCTAGAAGGGGCGAGTCTTGTCAGTTTTTGTCAATGGCAAAAGCAATTAATTCTCAGGGCGGCGATATGGTCTCCCTCTCCATTAATTCCTTCACAACATCAATTAGGTTCCTCGCTATGGATTCCCTGGTGCAATTGCAATTGGAGTTCACGTATATGAATATGTGGGGCGATGATTGCCACGNCTCATCAATTGCGCGCACGAGGGGGGATGCATCCCATATATTAGTGACGGTGCCTGATCTGCCCCTCACTAATGCCTTGAATGAAGTATCGAATTTGGGTATTATCGTCTTTATGCAGTCATTACCGCAATTCATTTTGGTAATTAATTCATGCTCAATGATCCCCTCAAGCCTATTTCCAGCCTTGTCCCTAAGCTTATCCAGTGCTTGATTCAACCAAATAGATAGTTTACCCATTGTCTCCACATAATCATTATCCCTCTTCCATAGCGCTCTATAGGGGCTCTTCCTGGTGGCCAGCATCACGGCTTCTGGAATAGGATTATTGCCGGACGCTAATTCCGGCAGTAGTGAAATGAAGTAGTCATCGGTGATCTTAAGCAGCTCCACGTTATTCCCCAGCTNCCCATTAATGAATTTTAGGAGGAGGCAGGGATATGGGTGGCTGCCCACGATCTTCATCAATAGGTCCCTAGCGATTTTAGTGAAGAAGAGGGGTTTATGATGGAAATACACCCACTTATACGAATTGTACCTGGCTATGGCGAATCCCTCCAGGAACGGCTTTGCCTTCTCGTCGAATAATAATTCATCGCCGTCTAGGTACACGTATTGAACGAGGCGCTCCACGTCAATGGCATTAGTGGCGGTGCCGGCCCCAGTGAAGTATATATCCCTAAGTATGTAATCCATTCTATCCGCATCGAGGCTACTCGATATTATGGAGTGAAGCGGGGCTCCCGCGNCTAGTTTCGGGAATGCGAGTCGCCTCATTGTATCCATGTTTATGCCTCCCACGTTATTCTCGATTAGTTTCTGGAAATCGTTCCTCATGGTTATTAGGTAACCCGTCACTTCATGCTCCTTCGCCAATCCAAATAATCCCCGTCAATCCCGGCCCCACACGCCTTACCAGAGTCGCTGCTCAGTATCCCCTCAAGCGTGTGGGACAGGGGAAGGTGCCCCACATCATGATGCAGAGCAGCTAGTCTAACGTGTTGAAGCACTTGATCCACCCCATCANCTGGAATCCCCATGCCCTCCTTCGCTCTCCGAAGCTCCGTGGCGCTCATTTTCCTCACGGCCTCCTCCGCCATCCTATGAGCCAAATGCATCACGCCTAGGCTATGATCGAATCTGGTGTATTTCGCCGTGGGGTAAGTCAAGTAGACAAGCCCTAGTTGAGCGACGTACCTCAGTCTCTGTATGTACATGCTATCATCGATTAAGTTAGCCNCCTCCTTAGTTAAGTGAATCCAGCCATGAACAGGATCCCGCACCTCCTTGCTGAACTGCATCAATTCTAGTCAAGGGTTCAGGCTTAAATCAATTATTGAGATGAGCAATTCCGGAGCGAGGCCCCAATGAATCTATGCCCGAGAGATTTTTATTCGAATCATGTTAACCCATCAATGCTCTCATTGGATTGGGCCCCCATCCAGGGAGACGCATTTATTGATTGGAGCAGCGACGCTGAGTGTAAGCCGATTTATGTTAATGGAATGAAGCTTGCCCTAGGCGGCTCCCGCTCTTATAAGTTATGCCAAGTAAAGCCGGACTGGGCCCCGGTTCTAGTGATAGATGGTATAATAATGCACACGTTGAAAATGAATCCCCTCCTGTACGCTGAAGGCAAGATTAAGCCAATTAAGGTAATGGGGAAAACAGTGCTCGAGTGCTGCAGTGGGTTAGGCTACGTGACTCTAGCCCTATTATCGCACGGGGCTCGCCGCGTGATCACAGTGGAGGCAGACCCCAACGTTGTATTATTATCTAGGTATAATAAGTATAGCCGCTCCTTCATGGATCCACGGGTCGATCTGCTCCTATCCGACATGTTGATCGCCCTTAAACGCTTCAGGGACTCCGCATTTGATGTGGTGATTCATGATCCACCAACTCTCAAGAGGGACACAGGGGAATTATTCTCCGCCAATATATATGGAGAGTACTCTAGAGTATTGAAACGTAATGGAGTGATGTATCACTACTTACCGCATCCCGGCGAGAAATATAGGGGACGAGACATTAGGCGCGGCATAATTAATAGGATGCGGATGGCTGGTCTCCGCATAGTTAAGGAGACCGAGGATGGATTATACGCCGAGAAGGCATCGCGATAAAAGAAGTAATGAGCCTCGCCGAATGGTGGGGGAGGAGGTCATTGCTGTGTTTGATTAGGCGTTATGTACTTCCCCAGTTCAGGCCTCGTCTTAACTAGTTCCTTAGCTAATTGAGTGGCCATCCTATCAAGGAGGCCCCGCCCCTGCGGGGTCAGGGTTCTCCCTTTGCCCGGCACCTTAGTCACAAGCCCCGCCTGCTCTAATTGATGCAGTATATTCCTTATCGGTGCCCCAGCGCTTTTCCTGGTTCTTGGGGCTCGCGCCTTCTTGCCCACGGGTNCCCTGTAGCTATACGCCATTCGAAGGCTCCCAACGCCGACTGGATCATTTAGGTATATCTTGCGGAGCAGCGATGCTGCCCTTATGTACCACCAATCCATGTTTTGAGGCGGAGTATCCTTCCTAGCCCCGCTCTTAGCGTAGAGCGACCAGGGGGCAGGCTTCATTTGTTGCACGTTCTCCTTGAGGTACGCGGCTAATCGCCTTATCAATGCGTCGGGCGGAACATCCTTGACATTAACCATATACGGAATCCATGTACTTAGTAAGGTTTATAAATATTACTAAACGAGCTGGGAGCCATGCCGTTAAAGTTTTGCCCAAAGTGTAGGTCCGTGATGATGCCGGTCAAAATGAACGGCAAGACTGTTTATAGGTGCCCCAAGTGCGGCTATGTGGAGGATATAGACCCATCCACCAGGCACGTCGATAGGATGATCATTGAGAAGAAGGCCAATGATGATCCAATAGTGATAGAGGCCCAGGAATCATCCTTGCCGAAGATAAAGGCCTACTGCCCCAAGTGCGGTAATGATGAGGCATATTACTGGGTACAACAANCCAGGGCCGCGGATGAGCCTCCAACCAGGTTCTATAGATGCACCCGCTGCGGCTACTCGTGGCGTGAATATGAATAATTATAGGGAATCAGCATTTAGGTCACTCATCACCCATCAATGCCCTGCGTGGTTACATCACTTATTTTAGATACTCACGTGACTCGCTTAATTGGTAGTCTCCCAACCTTTAAATCATTTAATAGGGCAACTAGTTCAGTTATTGCTGCATCCATTATTTTCCTCCCCTTTTCCTGGCTTGCCTTGGATGGGTACCCCTGCACCGCGAAGTGGTACTCAGCATCATACACTCGCTTACCATAAATCCTGAAGCGGGACTCAACCCACTCATCTGACTTACCATCAATGGGCACTCGCTTCACCAGCGATGGGTACGCNGCCATCACTTCACTAGTCTCATCCTCGGCAGCGTGCCCCTCCGGCGTCTCCAGCACTGCTTTCCTGGCTTCCTTCGCTAAATCAATCCACCAATTAACCAGTACAATTGTTAAATCAACGCTGCGCGTCGCTTCCTTGGCTGCCATGCTTAATGCATCAATGTTGCCTCCATGCCCATTAACCACCACAAGGTACTCAACCTCATTCCGCGCTGCCTCCATGAATATCGACTTATATAGCTCATACAGTACCCGGGGATCGATTGATATGGTTCCAACGAATTTATCCAGCACATACGTGTTGCCGTACCATACTGGGGGAAGCATCAGTACATTGGNGTATTCAGTAGCCTTCTCCGCAACATAAATGGCCATTAATGCATCCGTGCCAAGGGGGAGGTGTGGGCCGTGCGCCTCAATTATCCCCACGGGCAGCACGGCCACTGATTTATCGACATTCTTAAATTCATCAAGTGATAACTCCCACCACTTCATGACTATAAATAGGCCTAGATATTAATAAAAATAGTGTTAATGCTCGATTCGATAAGTCCCTTCATGGTAAGGAGGCGGTAACTGCATGCGGGATTAAGCTGTTGAGGGGCCCGAGGGGAACTTGTTTCTCTCTCGCCATATATTGCTCAATGCGTTTCCCACGGCATTTAGCCCCTCTGGATGCATATGGGTGTATTGAGCAAATGTATTTCTTTTCCTTATACCATCATAGCCATTAATCCCGCTCCCCCTAATAATTCTTAGATAGAAATCAGCCTTCTCCCTCAATATTAGCCTGGAGTGGTGAAATTCATGGCCCTTCACGTTCTCCCCCATCCGAAACATGGGCGTATCCATTATCGCCACCGACTCGACATAGCCGTGCCCCACGGGTCTCCTAAGCATAGTGACATACGCATCTATTACACCGCTCATGCCGTACTCCTCGTTATTAATGGTCTCCAGAGTACTTGAAAGCAGCATTAAGCCACCGCACTCCGCATAAATGAAGCCGCCCCGCTCAGAGAATCGCCTGATATCGGCTAGGAGCGATCGATTCCTCTCTATTAAGTCGGCGTGCTCCTCCGGAAAACCCCCACCAATTATTAATGCATCTATATTGGGGAGCGCTCCATCCCTCATGGAGTCTATTATGATTACTTCCCCCGCCGCTGAGTTAATGGTCTCCAAGGTCTCCGGGTAATAGAAGCTAAATGCCTTATCCATTATTATGCCAACCCTCAGCCCCGTTTTAGGCGGCCCCTCATTACCCCCACAGTTATGCTCCAGCGGCGACGCTTCCCCCGCGATCCTAAGCACCGCATCAACATCTATCCAATGATCATAACCCCCACCGCCGCCCCCCTCCACCACAGGCACGAGACCCAAGTGCCTATACCTGAAGTCCCGCTCTATTTCCTCGCTTCTAGGTATTACCCCAACAATGGGAACCCCCTCCCCCTCAAAAAGCCTAGTTAACTTATCTATCTGCCTCTTAGTCACATTGGTCACCGCCACGCCCGCTATATTAACCCCATCATCAAACCCCCTAAAGCCACGTAACACTGCCGCTAGGCTCCTGTTTGTTCTGTTGCCATCCATGACAAGAATAACCGGCGTCCCGGTTTCCCTCGCTATTTTAGCGGTGCTCCCAGTCTCAGTCACTCCATCCACGCTATCATAGAGCCCCAGCACTCCCTCAATTATTGATACATCGCCGTCGGAGTAACGCATTAATCTGCACTTGACTCCATCCATGCCCATCAAGTACTCATCCAGGTTCCTGCTCGGGCAACCGCATGCGGCAGCGTGATGCATTGGATCAATGAAGTCGGGCCCTACCTTGAATGGCCTAACCCTTATGCCGCGGCTAACCAAGTCATGTATCAACAACGTCGTGAAAATTGTCTTACCGCTTTTCCCATGCACGCCCGAAATAATTACTCGGGGCGCATTCCTCATACGCATCCTGTTGGCTTAGGTGCCCCCGCCACCCTGCATGCGCCCTTGGCCGGCCCATTGGGAAATAATTGGTAAATCCTTTGAAGACTTATCCCAGTTCCCTTCACCAGCATCCGTATTGGGGGACAGGTTCCATACTTTTCCCAATACTCGCGGAGATACTTAACCACCTTCCAATGCTCCTCCGTCATAATGGGTTTCCCAGTCTCCGGATCCCTGCACTCCTCCTCCCCCAGTATCTTGGCAACCTCCTCGCTCCAGCTCCAGGGATCCTTTAGATAGCCATCGGAATCCAGCTCGATTTTCTTGCCGTTGACCTCTATTACCTTGGACATCCAGTACCACCGAGGATGTGCAGCGCTGGCTTACGTTAAGCCTTACCCACGTCAGCATCATCGTGTGGACTCACGTTCGGCTAATTTATAAGCTGAGGCGGATCTCCCGATTGCCTTAATTAACTCCACGATCACGGCTAACCCAGTCCTGAAGCTTGGATCATTAAAGCTTTTCAGCAATTGATAAATGCCAGCCTCCTTGGATCCCATGTTCCTATCTAGCTCTGGGTCCTGCAGTGCCCTAAGCAGGATATCAATTGCTTGGCTCCCCTCAAGTGCATCAATGATCTTAAACACGGCGGCCACCGCGTGGGCCACATCATGGATCATATTATCATTCAGTAGCCTAGATATCATTTTCACAGCCATCAACAGCTCCACGACGTCGCTCGATAACTCATATTTACCTATATTATCCACTATTTTAGCGATTTCCCTAACGTTATCATCGCTTAATAATCTAAGCAAGTCATCGCTCATACCAATCCCCTCACCAATACATCCCAATACATGTCCAGATACATTAGGTTAAACATCCACCCATAACCAATGCCCCTGAAGGCCGGCGTTATCGCATCATAGGTCCAAATGGGGATCCAAGCCCTTCCCTGATGATTAATGGAGCTAGGCGCATCAGAAACAAATGGACAAATGGTTTCGCCCCAGTATGAACCATATCCATACCCGTGCCCACCTAAATCGCTTATTATGTTGCTCACTATCACTGGCGCCTCATAATGCGCATTTGATGCTGCCTTGGTTATCCAGGGTGGACCAGCATCACCGGCCACANAAACATCATCAATCCTAAACCTATCTATAATCAAGTTAAGGCTATTCCTATCCACATTTAGCCACCCATCGGGATCCTTGCTTAAGCCCCTGGCCGGCGTTGAGCCTACATGTTTCGGTATATATATCAATAAATCATACTTCACTTTCTCCCCATCAAGGGAGACCAGGGTCTTGTTCCCGGCATCAATTGAGTCCAGTATCCAGTTAAGCCTAACATCAATTCCGCGCGCCTCATATTCCTCCATGGCTGCCCTATGGTATTTTCGCTGCGCATGAACATGATCGGTCGGCCACAGCGTTATGATACTTATATCAGACCTACCGCCATGTATATTCCTCAAATATGAATCCAGCAATAAGTTAAACTTATTGGGGGCACCGGGGCACTTATAGAGCGCCTCCACTGCCACGGTCACTATCGTCCCTCTCGAGAACCCCCGTAATGCATTGCGTATCGCAATTGCGCCCTCCTCATCGTAATAGGTTAAGCCGGCCCCTCTTAATCCATTTATGAAGTCATAATCATACTCGGCCCCGCTCGCTATGATGAGGTAATCATAATTGATGTTCCCGGTCTTGGTCTTCACCACCCTATCACAGGCATTGATTTCCTCTACCGTGCCTACGTCTCCCAACATTAATCTAATCCTGGGNTTAACTAGGCTTCTTATTGGCCTCGTTAAGTCGCTTGGCTTGAATATGCCGAATGGTAAGTAAGTGAAGCCGGCCTGCAATTTATGAGTGAATCCTTTATCCATAAGGGCCACCTCCACCTCTCCATTGCTTATTTCGGTCCTTAATTCCCTGGCCAATCTATTCGCTATCATTAATCCCGCTGCGCCGGCTCCAAGTATGAGTACCCGCTTCATGAGGGGCTTGACGCATTGTAATGCGTATAAATCGATCTATTGTTTAAGCCATCATTGGGATCCACAAGCCCCCGCTATATTAATACGCTTTAAAATAAGTTTTATGTGGATCCCCATCATTGCGCGCATGTGGGTAAGGAATATGTCTTCTCCGCATCCATGGGTTATGATGAATATAGAGGAATTAAGGAGGAAGTGGGCCATATTAATGCCTCTATTGGATGATGAGGAACTCAAGCTATTGAATGCAGTGATATGCAATGAGGGCAGCACTATGTATAGGTTATCCAGGATAACGGGCCTAGCCATAAGCTCCACCTATAAGAAGACTTCATCCCTCGCGCAGAGGGGTCTCGTGGAGATAGTGAGGCTGGGAAAATTCAGCGCCTGTAGAACAACAATTAGGGGTCTCCTCACGTGCTTCGCCAGGGGATGCACTGATGATGGGTATATCTTGGGGCGGGTGGCTTCAATGCTTAGGAGCAGCCATATAGATGTGGATACGCGAGCCGAATTATTGGTCTTATTATCGACTGCCGCGGATTACTGCTTGGGAATGGGCGTGAACAATGTTAGGCAACCACGGGACTTGGTATTATCCATAATTGGCGGCGTCATGGAGGGGCGAACCATGGTTAATGGTTCCCAAAAACGCCTTGTCCTAGGCATAATAAGGAGCATCGAGAAGGAGTTGCTTGGGGCTCCTTAGCGTATCGTTCCTCATGGTGGCGTGGATTGCTTTTGGGTTCGTTTATCGAATTAAATAATATGGCTTAACTCGAGACTGCTTCTTGCTTCTTGTTCGTTTTTCGTATAGAATGCTTATATTTATCCCTATTGCTACCAAAATTTATGGCTACTCTATATGCACCCCTACTGGTTAGGTACGTATCGGCGACAGGNATATTGGTTCACTTGCTTCTGGCGTCGATGTTCATAGGCACCATAACGCTGGCCGTCGTGGCGGAGGCGATTTACGCCTATGGCAAGGACGCCCGTTGGCTTGATACTGCCAAGATGTTCGGCAGAGTGGCAGGCATATTCCTTGGAACCGGCGCCGCTTTTGGTACCCTGGTGGAGTTCGGCCTAGTAACCATATGGAGTAACTTCGTCTCAATAATGGGGTCAGCGCTCGTTTTGCCCTTTTATATAGAGCTATACGCATTCCTCTTCGAGGTAATATTCATTGTATTCTATGAATTCACGTGGAACAAGTTAAATAGGGGAATTCACCTCCTCATTGGTGCATTAGCCGCATTTGGAGCCTACTTCAGCGCATATAATATACTTGCAGTGATGTCCTCATTAAGCATGGCTCCGCCCGGCCTAGTCATAAAACAGGCTAACATTGGCGGCCTAATAACTTACGTAGCCACGTTCGAGTCGCCATCCCAAGTATTTAACGTGTATTGGTGGGGCGCCCAAGTATTCATTTGGCATGGAATGCTGGCGGCCACGATACTCAGCTGGTCAATAATTGCCAGCATATATATCTATAAGTACATGCATGGTCGGGATCCCCATCACTTATCCATACTTAGGGTGATGATTCCAACAATAGCCGTGCTAACCGCAATCGAGGGCTTCATATTGGGTCATGACCAAGGGGAACTAGTAATGAATGGAGACCCATTAAAGCTGGCCGCAATGGAGGGAATGTTCTGGAGCGGGCTCAAGGTTGATCCCCTTCTCAGCTTCTTTGCATTCGGCACCACCAATCATGCGTTCTGGGGTTACTATACGTGGCCTGCATACATGAGGCCCCCCGCGTTTCTCCCCTTCTTTTACCTAGTACTAATGGTTGGCCTAGGCGCGGCATTAGGCGGATGGGCAGCCATAACGGGATTATACCTACTATTCAGGAGGGAGCCACCAACCTGGTGGTTTAAGTTGGGCTATGCACTTGGTCCAGTTGCTGGATTAGCATCCATAGGCGGCGCAGTGACGTCGGAGACGGGCAGGAACCCATTCATACTGGTTCAGAACCTCGGCGGGAATCCGCCAACAATAACCGGAGTCCCCGTCAGTGCAATATATAACCCAACCATAAGCGTGTCGCCGCTGCTCGCGGCAGCAATACTGCTAGTTATATTAGCCATACCTGGATTAACGGCGTACATGTTATACCTAGCCACTAAGCCAAGGGCAAGGGGTGGTGAGCCATGAATGCTGCAACAATAGCCGTGGCATTAATTGCGTGGGCATTCTCGATTCACATACCCATAGTATACACTGTTCTTGGNCTCGCCTGGCTACTGCCTACCCTGGAGTACATGGGTTACAGGAGCAAGAATGAGAATTACATAAATATGGCTCGCAATATCGGGTCATACTTAATAGTGATTTACGCCATTGGAGGCTTATTTGGAACCATAATAACGGTGTTCCTAGCCGGCCTCCTCCCCATATTCACTAACGTGGCTGGCGCCCTCTTCTGGCCGGTGTGGGGCGTGGCCATAGTGTTCGGCATAGTGATAGCCCTCCCCATGCTCGGCTTCTACTATAGAACATTCAATTCGCTCCCGCCAATGAGGCACGTGGCCGTGGGTTACGTGACGGCCGCATTCATGACGGTTATACCGGCCATGTTCAGGATGGTGTTTGCCGTGATTAATTACCCATTGGGCGTGCAGATAACTAAGAGCTCCTCGTCCATGATAGGATTCAATTTATCTGTTAACCTAGGCCAGGCACTGGGCAACCCAACTTATCCTCCGCTCCTCTTGGCAACGCTAGCCGCCGCTTTATCCCTANCAGCCGCATTAATAGCAGCAGTTTATTCGTGGCGGGAGGCCGCTGCGCCGAGCCAATACTACTCGAGCGGTAGAATCATAGGAGCCAAGTTAGCCATAGTCTTCGGGGCGCTGTGGGTAGTGTTTGGCGCTTGGTATCTATATGAGGTTTACCTATATTCGCCCACTGTGGCGTGGTCCATATTTGGAAAGCCGCCGGCCTACTTGCCTTCAGCCTTTTACCCAGTCTATGAACCCACCTATAACCTTGCCTGGTTATTATACCTAATAATTGTTCTGGGACTAGGGGACTTAGCGCTGCTAATCATCACAATCAAGAAGCNCTCGCGATCCATTGCCGCGCTTCTATTATTGTTTTCCTTAGCTATAGTGGATGCATCTGAGGTAATGAATGGAGTTGCTCATATGCCATACGCATTGGTGCCGCCCCTCGGCGCAGCTGAGTCCCTTGTGAATCTATATGGNGTTAACTTCGCCGTACAGGTGGCTCATACCCTTCAAGTCTCCACGTTCGTCTCCACGCTCACGCCGCTCGTTAGCCTCATAGCAATGGAGCCGGCGATACTCTACGTCTCCGCAGTTGGCTTCATATTCTTCAATATAATGATATTTGTAGTGATGTATTACGCTTTGGTAAGGCGTAGGTAAATTCATGGCCATCCGCGTCGCTCAATAAATCATCTTTTCCAAGTATATTTAGTATTTGCCTCATTTATTGTCAATAGATAGATTGCTACATTAAATATAGATAACTTACTATTTTTTAAAACATATCACCATAAGTATTAGGATTTCACAGAAATACTTATTTATAGCTGACTAGGGAAAACAGTATGGCACGAGGTATCTCAAGAACTATGTGGGCCATCATTGCCGTCGTCATCATAATAGTGATCGCGGCGGCAGTGGCCCTAACCTACAAGCCATCCACAACCACATCATCCACTACGCCACCGCCAGCAACCACCTCCACATCATCCACTATGCCGCCAGCAACTTCCACTACTACAACAACTACTTCCTCCACCACCACATCAACCACGACTACTGCCCCATCCTCTGCCTCCTTCTGCTCAAGCGTGAGCGGGCCGGTCACAATAACTGTATGGGACACCTATAGCCCAAGCGAGGATGAAGCGTTTAATGCGTCCCTAGCCCAATTTGAGTCCCAGTATCCATGTATAAAGGTTGATGTAACTTACGGCGTTGCCATAAGCACGGGCAACTTCGCGGCGGCCGCTAAGGCCGGCAAGGCACCCATTGTTTATAGGGATACCAGCAATGATGCTGGCGCATTATTCGCAGGCGGCTTACTCCTAAACCTGACCAGTTACATACCGCAATCATTGCTGAGCCAGTATAATCCGGTCTCCATAAAGAACTTCGAACTAAACGGCTCCCTCTATGGCCTACCCGATAACATTAATTACATCGTCATGTTCTACAACAAGAAGTACATATCCACCCCGCCAAACACCACGAACCAATTAATTCAAATGGCGCTGCAAGTGAATAAGACGTACGGTGTTTGGGGAATAGCCTATGGAATGGGATCGGAGTACGGTTATAGATTCGCAGCATGGCTGGCAGGCTTCGGCGGCCACATATTCAATGGAGCCGGCTACCCNGCTGTAAACGCAACGCCGGCTGCCGCAAACGCCATGCAGTTCTGGTATAATTTAACATATGATCTCCACATTAATGCTCCAGACATGAATCCAACGCTCGAGGGTCAATTATTCTCCCAAGGCAAGGCCGCAATAATATTCGATGGACCATGGGACCTCGCTACATACGTTAAGGCCCTCGGCCCCAACTTAGGCGCTGCTCCGTTACCAATAGTGTCCCAGACAGGGCTTTATGCTGCTCCGTTCCTAGGCTCCACGGGTTGGGTCATAAGCAGTCCACAGGCCAGTGGCGCTACGCCGGAGCAAATCAAGGCCGCCATATTATTCATTGAGTTCATGACTGGGCCGGTTCAGGAGCTGAATCTGTGGAAGTATGCAGGCGATATACCTGCGTACCTACCCGTATATAACCAAGTCGTGGCTAACTTAACCGCGGGCAAGCTTCAGCCGGCATATATGAATGGCGTAATGAATGGCATACTTGCCCAAGCCGAGCATGCACAGCAGTTCCCCAATATTCCGCAGATGAATTTCTACTGGAATGGATTCCATCAATGCGTGACCGAGTTCTTTGCCGTTAACGGCACCTTATCCGCTCAAGGCGCCGCTAATTGCTGGGAGCAGTACATGGTTTCCCAGATGCAGCAGAGCGGCATGCTTGGCTAGCCAGGAGTAAGGCTGAGCAGTCATGGCTAAAAAAGAAACAATTATTGGTTTTCTTTATCTTCTTCCCGTAATCGCCATAATACTATTCCTAACGCTTTATCCAATAGGGTACGCGGTCTACATATCATTTACTAATTTCAATTTATATCACTTCTTTCATTACTCATGGGTTGGCTTAGCGAATTACATTACTATAATAAAGTCGGGCACCCTGGGCAACATATTTCTCCAGACAATTATTTGGACCGTGGGCAGCCTTATCCCAATGATGGCTGCCGGCTTCCTATTGGCTCTAGTGCTTAATCAGAGGGATTTATGGGGCAAGAATATCTACATGACGCTGATGCTTTTTCCCTGGGCGTTCCCATCATTCATAACCATACTAGTGTGGTCGGGCATGTGGAACTATGAGTACGGGATCGTGAATAAATTCCTTGGATTAATTGGAATCAAGCCAATCTTTTGGTTTAATTATGTGCCCACCTCATGGGCTGCCTTGATATTTACCAATCTTTGGCTATCATTTCCATATTTTACCGTGGTCTTCACCTCGGCGCTCCAGGGAATACCAAGGGAATTATATGAGACTGCGTATGTTGATGGTGCCTCCATGTTCAGGAGATTCACCAGCATTACTCTGCCCCAAATGAAGAATGCACTATCATTCGTTGGGATAAGCAGTTTCATATTTACTTGGAACAATTTTTACCCGATATACTTATTGACGGGGGGTGGTCCAGGAACGGCGACCGAGATATTCGTGGTCTATGCCTATCAGGAGGCCTTCAGCTATAACCTGTTTAATATCGCCGCCGCCTACTCCATAGTGGATACGATAATACTGGCTGCATTTGCATTACTCATGCTTAGGTTATNCGGCATAATGAAGGTGATAACCTGATGAATTCCTATAGATTAATGAAGTACATTAGGTTATTGATTTCCCACCTTATATTGATAGCGTTCGTTTTATTCGCAGTGTTTCCCATATACTACGTATTGATAACGTCATTCAGTGAGGTGCCGACGCTGGCATCAATAAGCATAAGCAGCCTAATACCGAGGCCCTCCACCCTAACCCTGAGCGCGTATTATTATATATTGTTCAAGAATCCGTTCTTCCTATGGCTCCGGAATAGCCTTATACTCGGCGTATCATCTATGCTAATAGCCACGGCCGCGGCGTTCCTGGGCGCAGTTGCATTATCCAGGATAAACATGCCGGGCAAGAGCGCATTGATCTATATGATATACGTATTGACGTTCTTTCCATTCACTGTGACNGTGATTCCCCTTTACTTGATGTTCGCGCAGCTCCACTTGATCAATACGTACTATGGCTTGATAATCGCCTACTCCGGCGGTTCCTCCATATTCGGCGCTTACTTGGGGAAGATATTCATTGATTCAATACCGAGGGAGTTCGAGGAGGCGGCAATGATAGATGGATTAGGAAGATTCAGCGCATTCACGAGGATACTTCTACCCATGAGCGGACCCGTGCTGGCGTTCGTTGCGTTGACCTCATTCATAGGGGCATATACGGATTATGTTTTAGCCAGCGCATTCATAACGAGCGGCAAGCTTTGGACACTTACATTAGGCATGTATTACTTGGCCGTCACTAATAGAACAACGCTCTATAATGTATTTGCCGCCTTCGCCGTATTAATGGGTTTGCCGATATTCATTCTATTCATGGCGCTCCAGAAATTCTTGCTTCGAGCCTATAGTTTAGGCGGATTAAAGGCCTAGCAATACATTATTCTTCTTTTTGTTTTTATTATATATGATATATAATCTACTTAATTACATATTTAGGGAGTATTAAACAGATAACTTAGAAAACCTATAAAAAATAAAAGAGTCACCGAATAGCTCAGCGCATGAGGTTAACGTACCTAATATTGGCGGCAATAGCCGCCCTACTACTGACGCATATAGTGGCCGCGCAATCATATCAAGTATCATTCACCGTCAATAAGAGCGGCTACGTAACCATCTACTTATCAGGTCCATCCAGCGCAGATTCGCTGGATCTGCATTGGGGCATTGAGTCGGCGCCCCAAGGCAATTGGATCCAAGTGTTTGATACAATGATGAAGTGGAACGGGAAGAACTTCACGGCCACCATAGGGCCAATAAGCAATGGGACATGGATAGCTTGGGTTTTCCATGATGAAACCACCAATACGTGGATCAATTACCAAAATCACCCATTTTGGAATTGGAACCTAGAGGTGAACCCGCCAAACCTAGGNTACACGTATGCAGAGGTGCTTGGTAATGCGTCGATATTGATCACGGCCATAGGCCGCGCTCCTGATCCCCTCATTCTTCATTTTGGTTTGACTACTGGTCCTCAGACTGGTCTTCCTTGGAGTGATATAACTAATGTGACTATGCAGTATAATCCATTGTGGGGTAATTACTCTGCAGTGATTGGTCCATTTAAGCAGGGCCAATGGATACAATGGGTATACTACGACCCTGCGCTCAATAAGTGGCTCAGCAATAAGGGCCAGAACTATGCGATAGAGGAAACGGCATCGAGTGCTCCAAGCCCATCCACCACATTTGCTAGGGTTCTCCCAAATGGTTCAGTTCTAATAACCGTAGTGGGGAAGCCGCCGGACACATTCATTCTTCATTTTGGTTTGACTACTGGTCCTCAGACTGGTCTTCCTTGGAGTGATATAACTAATGTGACTATGCAGTATAATCCATTGTGGGGTAATTACTCTGCAGTGATTGGTCCATTTAAGCAGGGCCAATGGATACAATGGGTATACTACGATGCCACAACCAATACTTGGTACAATAATTATGGACAGAACTTCGCGATACTGGTTAATTACACGGCTCCGGCCCCACCCATATATCTAAATATCGTGTTTAACGATCATCAACCCCTCTATACATATGTGGGAAGCAATGTGTACCTACTTCCATGGGCCGCCGTTCATCTGGCGGAGTATGCTGAGCAGGCATTGATAATACACATGTTCCCCACGGTTCACGTCACTTACTCACTCTCGGGTTCCCTGCTTTACCAGATAGAGGCAATAGCCGCTGGTGATTATAATAATACGTATATATTGGCTGCCTTGATCCCTCAATCCCAGTGGAATAATACACTCTACCAGGAAATAAAGCAGTACAACTACACCTTCCTAGAGGCTTTCGCGCCCAGTTATGAATGGAATACAACCACCGTGAGGCAGGTACTGGAGTTTGATCTAGCATTCAACACTCCGCTCTGGGTCTACTCGGCCAATACGCCGGCCTCTAGAACCTATGCCCAATTATTCAGCCTTGAGCAGAAGGGGATTCCATTGAATAATGAGCAATTAACTAATGCACTGGTGGAGTGGTTCCTATGGAGCATCAGTTACCCAATAGTAACCGGTCAATTGGGTTCCCAATACGCTAACTCAACCATAGCCTCCCTCTATGATCAATCATCATTCAACATAAGCGATATACGCCTCATAACTAGTTACTATCCCGTAGAGGCAAGAATCGTATTGGATGCGTTTAAAATGGATAGAATGAACAATAACAACACCGGCGGCAATGTTGAGATAATAACTACTCCATTCGATCATCCATTGACGCCCCTCCTACTAATCCCAAGCTGGACTGGGGAAAACGGTAATCCAGTAATAAAGGGCGCCTGGACCAGCGATGTATTGGCACAGATAAATATTGGCCGCGACCTATACAAGGCAATATTTGGACAGTACCCAATGGGTATGTGGAGTCCCGAGATGGCTATCTCCAGCGCAATGATACCTCTCCTAAATGAGTCTGGGTATTACTGGACATACACCAGTGAATCCACGCTTGCTGAGGCCAACGTAACCGTGCCCACGGGTCCTAATCCAACTCCTCAGGAAATGGAGAACCTCTATCAGCCCTATAGGGTCATAGTCGGCAATTCATCAATAGTAATTGCATTCAGAGATGGAACGCTCTCGAATGCCTGGGGATTCAATTACGGAGAAATAGCGGCAACCCAGGGGAACTGGGCCGCGGTCAATCAATTCATGAATTACTTGAGGCACATCTATGACACAATACCTGCCTCCCATCATAATGATACGCTCGTCACGGTGGCGCTGGATGGAGAGAACTGGATGTTCATGAGTCCATTCCCGGAGGACGGCGTGCCCTTCCTAATAGACCTATACACAGCCCTGGCCGGCAACTCATCATGGGTGCAGACGACCACTATGCAGCAATACTTATCCACTCATCATGACCTGGCGGAGCTAAATGGCATACCCATGGGTTCCTGGAACAATCAAGGACCAGCGGGAACGGTCTCGCCCTTCTACACTCAATGGGCTGGGCACTCGCCGCAGGACGCAATATGGCAACAATTAGCGATAGTTAGGTCAATGGTGCTTCAATTCGGGAAGGAACACAACCTGACTCAGCCGCTTAACTTTACCCAAATAACTGAGTACAATGACTTCCCATTCCTCGGCACGTGGAACACATCAACGCTAGAGGGCCGATACGTCGAGGCCTGGATGTCAATATACGGCGCAGAGGGCTCAGACATATACTTCACGTTTGACCCCAATGATCAAAGCCTCACCTCGCAAAACGCGATAGTCTTCGAGATCGAGGCCCGGCAAGACATGATAAATGCCCTCAAGGTTCTCGGCCTACCCCTAACGCCGTTCCTCGCGGATCAGTGGCACCCACCGCTTAAGCCGAGCATTACAGGCACAAACACGTCGATTACGCCTCCAATGACCGGTTACTTGTATAACTTCATCTACATCAACGGCAAGCGCGCCTACTCCATAAACAACAACTTCGCCTGGAGNGGTTCATATCAATATGTTCTCAATAAGACAGAGGGAGCCGGCGGCATCAATACTGTGTACTATGCGTTTGATGCTAATGATCTATATATAGATGTGAAGGTTAACGGCAACCCACTTGATTACGTGGCTCCAAATGCATTGACCACCCCGAAGTACACCATATACATATACTTCTCCCCCATTAATCCAGGCATGGGTGACCTAATGGGGCTAAATATACCGGACGCGAATTACACAGCTGCGCCTGGGGTACCGCTTGGCTTCGCCGCGACTAGGCTTGCCGAGATATTCGTGGGCCCCGGCTCCAATGATGTCGCCATATATGAGTCGGGTCCATCGGGATGGACTTACGTAACATCAATACCCAACGCGGTGGCTATAGGCGATTCAATAGAGATAGCTATACCGTTCTCCGCATTGGGCATTAATCCCGGCGACTCCATAGAATTCTCCGTGGCCACGGTGAATGAGAGCAGTGGTTCACTGGTTAACCTAATTGGGCCCATGATGGCNTCAATCCCATCAAATATAGCTAAGTTGACTCCAGTTATGTCGATATACAACCCTGCTCCAAGCAATGGCCCCGGCTACTATGTTTACCCGCTCCTCACCGCTAATTACCCGCCGGGCTCCGTTTGGATGAGGTGGGTTAATGTATCCATGAATGATTACTTAGTTCAATTCAATATAACATTCGGAAACCTAACTAACGTATATGATGGACCCAACGGCTTCTCCCAGCCCATAATAGATATCTATATACATGAAGGAAACGAGGCCGGCTGCACAAATGCATTGCCTGGAGTGAATGCCAAGATAGCCCAGGGCTCGGCGTGGCAGTGGGTAATACAAGCTGCCGGCTGGCCATCCAACTCATACGTGGAGAGTTGCTCCGGGCAAACATACACAACTCCACTAATAGTTAAGGGGGATCTGGCCACCAAGACGGTATCGATAGAGGTGCCCACGTCACTCATAGGAAGCAACATAACTGGGTATAGTTATGTGATTATAGCGGGCTTCCAGGATGGATACGCCACTAATGGTTGGGACCCAGTTTACCCCAACGCCACGGATTACCAGGGAGGCGGCGCCAAGACTCCCTATGCCCCCAACATATTCAGCTACATAGCGCCTAACCTAGTCAACCCCAACTCGCCTCTCACTCAGCAGGCAGTTCTCTCTAACTACACCAACACAAGCTACGCCACGCTTTATGCAGTAAAGCTGCCTCTCCTCAAGGCATCAACACAATCAACGACGATGCCCCAAGCAAAGCCATCTCTATCAATCATTGGATACGATAATTCCACGGGGAGCCTGAATGCATTTTACCTCATGGGCAATAAGGTTTACTGGTCCACCTCAAGCAATGGGGAAATCTGGAGCCAACCCAAGCCAATAATTAATGCAACGGGCACAGTGGTGTCCCTANCATATGATCCAGCAGCCAATGCATTACTGGTGGCTTACAGTAATGGGCTAACAATGGTAAAGTTATCGCCGCTAATAGAAGCGACGAGCCTAACCGTACAGGGAGTANCCCAAATATACTCAGCCTCAATCGCATCCCNCGGAGGCTCCTACTACGTGCTGGCAGCTACTCCCGGCAAGGTATTGGTAATCAATGCAAGCGGTTCCATAATCGGCTCAGTGCCCATCAATGCAAGCGGAGTCTCAGCTGCATCCTATGGAGGAATGCTTTACGCCGCCATCAGTAGCGGCGGCTCTATATACTTCACAAGCGGGTCGCCCAACAACTTAGCTAAGCCCCAATTATTGCTAAGCGAACCGGCCGGCTACTCCCTTGTCCAGCCATCCCTCGGGGTCTACGGCAATGAAATAGCCCTCGGCTACTCCATAGAATCGGGAAGCGGAACCAATATAGGCTACTCATATGGTCCACTGAGTAACT
This sequence comes from Thermocladium sp. ECH_B, assembly GCA_001516585.1. Lineage (NCBI taxonomy): Archaea > Thermoproteati > Thermoproteota > Thermoprotei > Thermoproteales > Thermoproteaceae > Thermocladium > Thermocladium sp. ECH_B. The sequence goes on along the minus strand of LOBW01000003.1, from coordinate 6,624 downwards.
TAACGAGCGAGGTCTTAACCACTGACGGACAGGAATACTCGCCCTCAATTGTTCTAATCGATCCAGGCACAGCATTGATCTACATGGGATTCACCAGCTCAGCTGGAGCTGGGAACGTATACTTCATATCACAACCACTTGCCTCACTGCAGCAAGCCCCATCCACCTCAACCTCCTCGCCTCCATCATCGACGAGCACCGCAGTGCCATCATCGACGGTGACCAGCGTAACCACCTCAACCTCCTCGTCGATTACGCCTCCCCCGCCATCTACCTCAACTGTTTCATCCTCATCATCGCAGGGATCATTAATTGCGGTAATAATTGTGATAGTTGTGGTGGTGATTATAGGTGCGTACCTAGCCGTGCGGAGGAGGCATTAAACGGAGCTATTTACAAAAAGAGCGGAAAGCCTCGCCCCTTTAGGGCGGGGATGGCCCCCTATATTTAATAGTTCAAGGATTAAAAGCCCCCTCTCTTTAGGGCGAGGTAAAGTTTAAAAATGAGGAAAAGCATTCCTTAGGATGTCCTCTTCCGGTCAATTTCTTGGGAATGAGGAGCGGGAGCTGATTCCTCCCGCAATACCGGGAGAGGGCATCAAAGAAATCGAATTAAAGAATAGGAGGACTAATGTGGTTCGCCTCCTACCAAATGGCTTCCAGGAAAGAAAGCTAAGAAGGCTGGCGAACATCTCTGCCAAGTTGTTTAATGAGGTTAATTATGAGAGGAGGCAAGAATTCTTTCGTGAGGGGAGAGTTGACTTAAAGGGGACGTATGATAAGTATTATGGGAAGTATAAGGATGAATTGGGTAGTGCCAATGCACAACAAGTGCTTAATAAGAATAACGAAGCTTGGTCGTCGTTCTTCTCCCTCCTAAAGCTGAAGAAGGAGGAGAAACTACCACCCCACATGGATCGCGTTTCGCCGCCAAGTTATTGGAAGGATGGGGAAACTGGAGGGAGGAAGCTAATGCTAGTCGTGAGGGAAGATAATTATGTAGTGGATGAGAAAAACCACAAACTAGTCCTCAAGTATTTCAAGATGGAAATTAGATTTACGGGTAGATTAAGGTGGCTTGGAAAACAAGGTAGGTTGGAGATTTATTACGACGAGGTTGGAAATGCGTGGTTCGCCTCCATCCCCGTGGAGGTTGGTGTCGAGGTAACTAAAACGGGAAGGAGGAGTAAGCACATAGTGAGGGGGGAGAGGAAGGCCATTCAAGTTAAATCGCCTAAGGGTAGCAAAATGGCTTCAATAGACTTGGGCATTAATGTCTTGGCGAGCGTGGTGATTGATGATGGTACGTGGCTTCTCTATAAGGGCGTTAGGGCGAAGGAGGATTACTTCTACCTACAAAACAAGATAAGTGAGGTACAATCCATGTCAGACAAGATGAAGAACCTAGAGGAATACGAGGCGTATTATGAGCTTAATAGGGAGAAGAGGAGGCTCTTCAAGAAACTAATTAGGAGGCTTCTTCACTTGTACAGAAATTTCGCCTCCCACCTGTTGAGGGAGTTGCATGAATTAGGCGTATCCACAATCTACTTGGGGTACCCCTTCAACATTGCTCAACAAAGGGGCAATAAGTTCACAGTGAACATGTGGTCTTATCGTAAACTCATGGAGGTCATAGAACTGAAGGCTCAAGAATACGGTATGAGGGTGTTTGAGGTCATTGAGTATAATACGTCCAAGTACTGTGCTTATCATGGTGTTGAGGTTGTGAGGGGGCCGAGGGGAGTAGTTAATTGCCCTAAAGGGCATAAACTACACAGTGATCTAAACGGTGCATTAAACATATTGAAGAAGGCTACCGGCATAGTGATCTCAGCGATAAAGAGGCCTCTCTCCTTTATCGTGGATCATAATCGAGTAGCGCCCATAATGGGGCGTAACCCTCTAGACCTCGGGGAACCCTCGCCAAATGGCGGGGAGGAGGTCAGTTAGTTCACTTTTCAAATACAATTATTTATTGTTGACGTGCTTATATATACTTAAAAATAGGGGGATTATTGAGGCATATGGGTAGGCAGACCGACTCGATTCATGGCCATGATTACTTCGATGATGAGTTAGGGTCATTTATTCCACCCATCCACCTCTCGGCAATGTTTATTCAATTAATTGAGGCCAATAAATCGGATAGGGGGGTTGATTTAAAGTACTCCAGGGAGGAGAATCCAACAACGCGAGCCCTGGAGCATGCATTGGCTAAGCTGGAGAAGGGCGATGATGCGTTAGCCATGAATAGCGGCATGGCCGCGGTCTCCGCAGTGCTCCTAGGATTACTGCGGGGCGGCGATACGGTCGTGATGCCGATGGAGATGTATGGAACCACTCTGGGGCTAGCCAGGGAATTAGGGAAATTCGGGGTAAGGCTGAGAACGCCATTTCCAGACACCGGCTCAATAATTCAGGCAATGAATGGGGCTGGGCTAGTCATGATAGAGTCAATAACTAACCCAATGCTGAGAGTTCTTGACGTGGAGGAAATAGCGAAGGCGGCTCATGACGCTGGAGCCACGGTTATCGTTGATAACACAATAGCGACGCCAATACTACTGAACCCAATTGAGTTGGGGGCCGACTTAGTTATTCACAGCGCCACTAAGTACCTCTCGGGGCATAATGACGTTGTTGCGGGAGCCATAATTGGGGACGGCGATTCGATTGTTGATTTATGGCATTGGCGCAGGAGGCTTGGCTCAATTCTTCAACCAATGGAGGCGTTCCTAGTAATGAGGGGATTAAAGACTCTTGAGTTGCGGGTGAAGCGGCAATGCGAGTCAGCCATGGTTATCGCCCAATTCCTGGAGGATCACCCCAAGGTAGCTGCCGTTCATTATCCTGGACTAAGCAGTGATGAGGCGGCCTCCAAGCTAAGGGGTGGATTCGGGGGAGTAGTATCATTTAAGGTAAAGGGGGGTCAATCCTCAGTTGAGAAGTTATTGGGATCCCTTAAATTAATTAAGCCAACCCCAAGCTTCGGGGGACCGGAGTCACTGATTACTTACCCAATAGTTAGCGCATCATCAGCAATACCTGAGGAGCATAGGAAGGCTCTTGGGATTGATGATTCCCTCCTCAGATTATCTGTGGGGCTGGAGGACGTGGAGGACATAATTAATGACTTGGACAATGCATTGCGAAACACGTGAGGCTAATTCCCATCCTAAAGGGCGGGGTTCATCCTTTCTATCGCAGTATGAATTATCATGGAAGACTACTATTTAGATGGGCAGGTCCTGCTGTGGTTCCCCATCATTAAATACCTTAATCCTTGAATTGCTGATTGTAAGTACTGCGTAGCACTTGTATCTCTGGGATGAATCCACGCGTAGGTAAGTGCCCACTCATACTTGCCGTAATTATAGCAACTGCCAGTCATGTGGCCATTCAGCAATAGTCTTGGCCTAAGTATATTAACGGCCTCCAGGGCAGCTTCACTAAACTTGTCTTGCCTCATCCATGGGTATTGATCGGGTAAGTACGGTGGTTGATGCATTATAAATATGTCGGGCCTGCCTATCCTCCTCTTAACCTTATCAATGACATTCATGAATCTATCAATGCTGATCGTGTATAAGCCGTCCTCCTCTCCTATTAACCCGTTAATCCCGCTCACCCTTAATCCCTTCACCACATGAATTGAGCCATCACTTATGGCGTACCGCTTAATTAGGCTGAAATTCTCATGATTACCGTAAATCGTGATTAAGCTTACTCTGCTAATCACCTCATACATATCGCTTGGAGTTACATACTCGTCCCAATCACCGGCCGAGAGCACTGCATCGGGCTTAACATCATTAATCAAATTAATTAACCAATTAATTGAGTAAAATTCCTCAGGATAAATAGACTTATGCAAATCACTAACCAATAACAGGGACACATGGGATAAACATGGCGGGGGTTATTAAAATTAATTATTTTTCAAGCCAATCCTTTTCTTTTGAAGGGAAACCTTATCCTGAAGCTTTCACATAGATTTCAATAGTCAGTGTATTGTTGTCTCTGTAATCAGGGCCATATGAATTATTTTGATACCTCTATTATTGCGTTCCCCAGCACTATGTCCTGGCTGCTCCATGTACAGCTTGAGTTAGCGAGATTCACTGGACCTGTGCTTTTTTCGCAATTATATGCATACATGGTGAATGGTTCCTGAGCAGAGTAGAGCGGTACTGATCCACGTATTGTTCTACTTATTGATCCTAGCCTTGAGGTTATGGTTATGTTGCCAATAAGCGTTGGAGTGCTTGTTTCCTTGATATAAATGGTTATATTGTACTGTATTGCAATGCCTTGTGTTGCGAATGAGGCTGTGGGCAACGATATCGTATAATTAAATGATCCAGTAACCGACTCCAGCGATGCCAGTGACACGACTGTCTGGAACTCATGTAGGAGCGCTGCATCTATTAGGGAATAAACATAGGTATCGGTACTAATTAGGTTATTATTGATGAAATTGGATATATAAATTGAAAACACTATAACGAAGACTATTAATGCAGCCGTTGTTATTATGAATGCCAGCGTATCCATTGTTATCACCTAACTGATCCCGATATATATAACGGTTACATATACGGAGTTACCAGACACATTGGATAATGAACTCAATTCCTGGTTCCCAATAGTACAATCCTCCTTAACAAGAAAATTAGTTGCTTCACCATTATTTATACTGGTTGATTCTGTGTTCAGAATGTAAACAACCAGTGAATTAACAGTTGAATCGGTAGCATGGATCGGAACTATTACCGGTATATAGATGTATCCCACTCCATTTCCCGTGGATCCATTTATGGCCACTACGCGAGGCAGCATAGCTATATAAGTTCCGTATGTAATGCCATTAATTAAATTATAACCTCCTTGTATTAGCGCCATAACGGTAGCCATGGGTGCATACGAGTGCGGCATCACTATTAAGGAAAAATCTGAAATTGATTGACTCGGACCGCCGGTGGAGTTGCTGCCTCTCCATATGTATATATAGCCTGACGGCAATGAGTAGCGTTGAGGAGGCACGCCATATACTAATATGCCTGAGGTCTCATTAATTATAGTCTCATTAGAGTAAGCAACGAATATGCTGCAATTAGCGGAGGGAACTAGCTCGAGATTATATGAACCGTAATTAGTGTTGGGCGGGTTATATGTTAATCTAGAACCCGGCGTCAGCATGAAAGTATCAATATCATCCGCCACATTAGTTAGGAATGAGGCCACATATGATATCGAGTAATTAGATACTGATTGCGTAAAGAAGAACATAGCATAAATAAATAGAATTGCGCTCACCACGAGCATTGTTGAGACCAATATTACCGTGCTGATCACGCTGCCTTGTCCTTCCTTATTCATTTACTATCACCGTATTATTTATCAGCATCACGCTGCTATTAAGCTCTTTCTCATCATCGATATATTGGGTTTCAGCTCCACATCTATACTCGATCGTCTTCACGTAGAGGGATGAGTACCTATAGCCGGTTACATTGAAGTTCAGCAATCCATGGAATCCATGATGTATTCCCGCTTTGAATGTTGGGACATATATATAATACGTGCTGCTCGCGGGGAATATGCTTATCTTTGGGTATAATACGATGTATTCCCCATAAGTGACGCCATTTATTGTTCCATAGCCATACATATTCACATTAAATATGCTTGATGTTCTATTGAATGAGATAATGGAATTATTGCCAAGCAATGCGACTCTAAATCCTGCCGGCGCAGATACCAGTGATGGGGACGCCCCAAATATCACCGCCGCGGACTCGCTATAGAGGGTCCCATTTATGTACAGTAAACAATAATTATTTACTATGTTGATTACGGCTAAATTCGTGGGAGGAATGGCATAGGACAAGGATGACTCGCTAATGGTATTTGAAAGGGATCCATCTAGATCAGTTGCAATATTTAGGAATAGGGTTTCGCCGCTGGACATTACTGAATTAGCCATAGCTGAACCAAAGTTACGGCTTGCAATAATGTAAAAGAGAATAGCCAACGCAATGGTTAATCCAATTATTATTATCACAGTGATTACCTCGCCCTCGCCCTTATTGCCCCTCAACGATATCACCCATTATTTNTGCTGCTAAGCCCAATAACTATTAAGTAATATGAACCATTTGGTAACTGAATTACATAATTAGCCTCCGCAGTAGGCGAAAACTCCGGTGTTGGCAGCCTCTCACGGAACTGAACCGGCACAACATTAAGCTTATTTATGAGACTAAAACTATAGTTGAGAAATGAGGGCAAATAATAAGTAACAGATGGATTACGAACGGAATACAAATCATACAAAACACTAGTAGTATTATAAAGATAATACACACCATTATACACGGAATTAGNGCCGCTAGGACTATTTTCTGGAGTAGCTTGGCTTACATCTATTCTGCTTGCATTCACGATGAAGTTAATGCTGGTTATGTTTTTTTGATTAAATAAATTACAAACATTTAGTGGATAAATATAGCTTAAGGTTCTAGAGTCCGTGGTCACGTAATTATACATTGTTGATTTAATATCGAGTCCACACTTAGCGTAATTAGGAGTTACGCTGAGCTTCAATAAATACGAGTAATAA